>NZ_JBFAYQ010000003.1:48851-312132 GCF_040681345.1 Streptomyces sp. NPDC051776
CGCACCTGATGGTTCCGGCACCGGGCGCCGCGCACCTGATGGTTCCGGCACCGGGCGCCGCGCACCTGATGGTTCCGGCACCGGGCGCCGCGCACCTGATGGTTCCGGCACCGGGCGCCGCGCACCCGATGGTTCCGGCACCGGGCGCCGCGCACCCGGTCTCCGAGGAGCCGGTCGCCCATCACCCGACCACCGAGCACCCCCGATCAACGAGGGCCCGATCACCGGGTTCCCGCGTACCGAGGGCCCGAGCACACGGTCAGGCCCCGGCCTCCCCTCCGTCGCCGGACTCCCGGCGTCCTGTCTGCGTCGGCCGCGCACGCGCCGACCCACCGTCCCGACCGCGGAGCGTCGACCGCACCGCGGTGACCGCGAGAAAGCGGAGCCACCTTTCCATGCGTGAGAACAGAGAAGGCAGCGGCAGCCGCCGCACCCTGAGCAGCCGCGCCAGGACGCGGATCCCGGCAGCCGCCGCGGCGGCCCTCCTCGCGGGTTCGGCCGTCGCCGCCGCTCCCGCCCAGGCCGCGGCCCCCAAGACCCCCAAGGCCCCGGCCGCAGCCGCCGACTGCAGCGCCACCTCCCGTATCGAGCAGAAGCTCAGCGGAGGCACGACCTGGCGTATGTGCTGGCACTACGAGTCCAAGGCCGGGCTGGTGCTGGACAAGGTGACGTACCAGCCCAACGGCGAGGCCCGCCCGATACCCGTCCTGACCACCGCCAAGCTCGGCCAGATACATGTGCCGTACGACAACGGCCAGAACGAGTTCGACGACCTCACCAGCTACGGCTTCGGCGAAGGCGTGCAGAACCTCGGCCCTGACGAATGCCCCGGCGGCACCCTGAAGAAGGTCAGGCTTCCCCGGGCCCAGGCGGTCAACGGCCTGTGCACCACCACCCGCGCCCGCGGCCACGCCTACCGTGCGGCCGCCGAGGAGGAGAACTCCAGCAAGGTCTGGTCGGCCCAGGGCAAGGACCTGCTCCTCTACACGGTCAACAAGGTCGGCTGGTACGAGTACATCACCGAGTGGCGCTTCTCCGACGACGGCACCATCTCCACCCAGGTCGGCGCCACCGGCAACCTCTCGCCCATGGACTACGACGCCTCGGACGGCCGGGGCTGGCCCGTCGGCAAGGGCGCCAAGGACTACGCCGTCAGCCACAGCCACAACATCTTCTGGCGGCTGAACTTCGGGCTCGACGGGTCGCCGAAGTCCAAGGTCCAGCAGTTCGACGCGACCACCACCCCGCGCTCGGGCGGCACGCCCACGACGAAGACCAAGCGCACCGACATCACCACGGAGCTGGCCGGCAAGAGCGGCGAGCAGCGCTGGTGGCGCGTGGTCAGCGCGGCGGGCAAGAACAAGGACAACCACCCGCGTTCGTACGAGATCGTCCTCGGGCACTCCAACAAGTACCCGGGCCGCCCGTACACGCGGAACGACGTCTACTTCACCGAGTACGAGAAGTGCCAGCAGCTCGCCAGCCACAACCGCCGCTGCCCGGCGGCCTCCGGCACCGGCAGGAGCGTCGACACCTTCGTCAACGGGCAGTCCCTCAAGCACCCCGTCACGTGGGTGAACATCGGCTTCCACCATGTGGCGCGCGACGAGGACCAGACCCCGATGCCCGTCCACTGGCAGGGATTCCAGCTCGCACCGCGTGACGTGACCGCCATGAACCCCCTCACACCGTCCGATCTCACCGGCCAGAACGGCCAACCCACCATCCCCTGAGCCGAGTTGCCGGACCAGTCGACGGATGAGGGTGCACCGCCCTCCGCCCAGGCAGTACCCTTCCTTGATCGTGGAACGGGGGGCGGAAGGCGGTGCACTGGTGAGCTCGGGCGGCGGTCTGGAGCTGCCACCTGGCGACAGGGGCCGACAGGACGGTCCGGGCGGGGTGCCCCCGGGCGCGGTGTCCGTGGCGCGCCCGATGGAGATCGGAGCGGAACTCGAGTGGGGCGTCGACGCCTGGAGCGAGGTCCGCACCCGGGCCCGCAGGGCCGGTCGCGGCTACATCTGGCTGAATCTCGTCGAGCAGCGTCTGCGGGCCGTGGTCGCCGCCGTTCTGCGCCCCGTCTACGAGCCGGTGCACGGCGACGAGTGGGTGGTTGCGGCCGCCGGGCCCGCGGGGCATGAATGGGTGCAACGGGCCGTCGCCGTCCGTGAGGTGAGCCGACGGAAGGGCTATCTGCTCGACCCGGCCGACGACAATGTGCTCAGTTTCCTCACGCTGCCGCAGTTGCGGGAGCTGATGGTGCAGCACTGGCCCTGCTTCGAACCGTATCTCGACGACCGCCGCGACCTCGAGCTCGCCCTCGACGAGCTGGAGGTCGCGCGCAACGTCGTCTCCCGCAACCGAGCCCTGTCCGAAACCGTACTGGCCCAGGCGGAACGCGCCTCGGGCCGGCTGCTGGAGATCCTGGGCAGCGGCGCGGGCACGCCCTCGGCCGACCGGCTGCCCGTCGACGCCGTGGAGGACCTGGTCGGTGACCGGTACGCCGATGTGGTGGGCGTCCACGCCGACCGGGTACGGCTGCAGCGGCAGTTGCCCGCGGAGGACCTCTTCGGAGGGGCACGGCGGCTCGACGCGATCGGGATAGGCCTGAATCTGCTCGTGCAGAACTACTCGGGCCGGCGCCTGGTACGGCTGGCCGAGTCCGGCTGCCGCGCCCGGCTGCTGTTCCTCAATCCCGCGAGCAGCGCCGTGCGACGACGCGAACGCGAACTCGGCCTGAAAAAGGGAGAATTGAGCCGCTCCGTCGAGATGAACATCATGCACATGCGCCGGGTGCGGGCCAGGCTCCGGGACACCGGGGGCTTCGAGGTCCGCGTGTTCGACGAGACGCCGCGCTTCACCGCCTATCTGGTCAATGGTGACGGGCCCGACGGGCTCGCCGTCGTCCAGTCCTATCTGCGCAGGACGCGGGGCATGGAAGCGCCGGTTCTGGTGCTGCGGGGGAGCGGCAGGGACGTGGTGCAGAAAGGCGGCCGGGGGAGCGAGGAGGCCGGGCTCTTCCCGACCTACCGAGAGGAGTTCGAGAGCGTCTGGACGGATTCGCGCCCGGTGTCGTGAGAGGAGGCCCGCGCCCCCGGCCTCGCCGTTCCGCCGTCCTCGGTCCACGGGCCTCCCGTCGCTTCCGTCCTCGGCCCCCGTTCCCGGCCCCAGTCCCGTCCCCGCCACGGCTGCTCCTGGTCCCTCGAGTCCCGCCCCGGCCGTCCCGTTCCCGCCTCGTCCCCGCCCGTCCGCTCCTGTCCCTCCGTTTCCCCACAGTCCTGTCTTCGCGCCACGGCCCGCGCCCGCCCGAGCTGCCCCTCTTTCACCCTGACTGCCCGTCAACGTCCGTGTGGTGCCCGCCCTCGGGACCGGACTCGGGCTGTCAGTGGTGCGTGGCAGGGTGAAGCCCGATGGGGGAACGGGACGACGGAGGGGGTCCGCGGCCATGGGCTGGCACCGGGGTTTGCTGATCGGTTTCGACCTGGAGACGACGGGGACGGACCCGCGCGAGGCACGGATCGTCACGGCCGCCATCGTCGAGATGGAGCACGGGGAGCCGATACGCCACCGCGAGTGGCTGGCCGACCCGGGGGTGGGCATCCCGGCGGAGGCGGTGGCGATCCACGGGGTCACGAACGAGCGTGCGGCGGCCGAAGGCCGCCCGGCGCGCGAGGTCGTGGAGGAGATAGCGGCCGCGCTGGTCGGCTACTGGTCGGCCGGGATCCCGGTCGTCGCCTACAACGCCGCCTTCGACCTGACCATGCTCGCTGTGGAGTTGCGGCGGCACGGACTGCAGTCGCTGCCGGAGCGCCTGGGCGGAGGAGAGGTCGGCCCGATCGTCGACCCGTACACCATCGACCGCGCCGTGGACCGGTACCGCAAGGGGAAGCGGACGCTCGTGGCGACGTGCGGGGAGTACGGGGTGGTGCTCTCGTCTGCGCATCAGGCGAGCGCGGACGCGGTCGCCGCGGTCCGGGTCGCGTGCGCCGTGGCCGAACGGCACGCCAGGGTGGCCGAGTTGGAGCCCTGGGCGCTGCACCGCAGCCAGGTCAGCTGGTCGGCTCGCTGGGCGGCGGGCTACCAGAAGTGGCTGCGGCAGCGCGATCCCGAGGCCGTTGTGGACGGGAGCTGGCCGCTGAGGGTGCTGCCGTCGTAGCGCTGGGGGTGCTGGCGGTCGTAGCGCTGATGGTGCTGGCGTCGTAGCGCTGATGGTGCTGGCGTCGTAGGTGTGCAGGCCGAGGGGCGGCGCGGCGGGTAGGGCATGGACGGCCGGGCTTGCCGCGCGGTGGGCGGGTGCGCGGCCGGGCGCTGCGGCCTCGCCTTCACGTGGGGGCAGGGCGTCAGAACGCGTGCCAGCGGGCCTTGGGATCGTCCGCGCGCAGGGAGGCGACCCGGCGGCGGAACTCGGCGAGGGCGGCCGGGTTCGCCGGCGCGTGCTGGGCCACCCACGCACAGCTCGCGATTTCGCGGGCACCGCGCAGGACGCCGCACCCCTCCCAGGTGCGGACGTCCCAGCCGTACGTGGCGGTGAAGGCGTCGTACTCCGCGGGGTCCAGTCCGTATCGGTCCCGGGCCAGGGCCATGACGACGAGGTCGTGTTCGCGCAGGTCGCCGGAGAAGGTCTCCAGGTCGACCAGGACCGGTCCTTCGGGCCGGATATGCACATTGCGCGGCAGGGCGTCGCCGTGGACGGGACCGGGCGTCAGGTGGGGGACGAGGTTTCCCACGGCGGCCGCGATCCGGTCGCGCCGCTCTCGCAGGAAGCCGGCGTCGGCCGGGTCGATGGCCTCCCCGGCCGACCGCAGCCAGCGCTCGACACCGCTGAGCAGTTCGCGCTTCGGCAGCGGGAAGGGCGGCGCGGGGAGCCGGTGCACCAGCCGCAGCAGCGCGGCCAGATCGGCGGCCCCGGCAGGCCGTACGGGGTCGGGCAGGCGTTGCCAGACGGATACGGGATGGCCGTCCACGAGCCGGGCCCCAGGCTCCGCGGGCCGGACTGCGGGGACGCCCTGCTCCTCCAGCCAGGCCGCGGTGCGCAGTTCGCCCCGCATACGGTCCAGGAGGTCGGCGCTGCGGCCGATGCGGACGACGGGACCGTTCGCGGGAAGCGCGAACACGGCGTTCTCGCCCAGGGCGAGAAGCCGCGCGTCCGGGGCCGGGTGGCCCGCGGCGGCGAGGACCTGCCGCGCACGCTCCTCGGTGAATGCGGCGGTCTCGAACTCCCGCGCCATGTCTGTTACCTCCGCGGTGCGTGGGCTGAGCGGTCGGGTGGTTCCGGTACGCCATCGGCTTCGGGCGTCGGGGCCCAACCCGACCACCAGCTCTTCACCCCGGTCGCGGAAGCCCGGCGGCGAGGCGTGACGGACGACGTTGCAGACGGGACCGATCAGGGTCGCACACGTTTCAACTTGCCAAAACATACGACCGGCGCAAGCTGGTCAGTAGACACGACGCACCCGCGAGGAGGCTGCCATGGCGAAGGTGTATCGCAAGGGCGAAACCGAAGCGCGGGAGATCGAGGTTTTCGAACTCGATCTGAGCGAACGGGATCAGGCGGAGATGCGCGCCGACCCCGAGGGATTCTTCAGGAGATTGCTCGAGCCGGAGATCGGCACCGTGAACGGGGTTTCCATCGACGTCAGGATCATGAACAACCTGGCCAGCGGTGTACCCATCGCGGGGCCCCACGTTGTCCACCACACCGTGAGCGGCCAGTGGCAATCCAAGGTCGAGGTCACCGACCCGATGTAGTCGGGCAAGCCGGCGACCGTCCTGTCCAGTGGCGGCGCCGGCGTTTCAGTGCCCGGCGGCGGGGACGCCGAATGCGGCGAGGGCGCGGCCGGACCGAATGCGGCGAGGGCGCGGCCGATGGCCACCGTGGCGCCGCCCGCAGACCCTGTCCGTCGTGGAGCCCGGCCCGTGCAAGGACGAGGCGGTCGCCTTCATCGACTTCCTGCCGCGTCCACGGACCGTGGTGCGGCTCGCTCCCGGCGGGGCGACGGGTACGGGCGAGTTGCGCAACCGGCTCGTGGACGAGGGGACTCCGGTGCTCGCGCGCTACCAGCGGTAGCGGCGGCGAGCTGCCCCGGATTTTCGATTGTACGATACGTATCGTCTCGTCCCGTCTCGCGTAGTGGGCCCTGACTTCACCGAAGCGTGGCCATTTCGCCATGCGGCATCGCCGAACATGGGCACGTGAACCCGGACGTCATCCAGGGTCTCGTCGCCCGCGGCCACCACGTCACGTACGCGATCCCTTGAGTCGTTCCGCCGAGAAGGTCGCGGCGAGCGGCGCGGAACTTCGGGTCCACGCCTCGATCCTGCCCGGCCCGACAATCCGCCGGAGGCGTGGGGCGAGGAACTGACCGACCGGGTCGGGCCGTTCCTCGGCAACGCGAGCCAGGCTCTGCCCAGCACCGGCCGTGGTGGAGAGCTCGGAGGCGGCCGGTGGGTGAGGTCGCCGAGGGCGGTACGCCGCAGGCGGCGGCTGACCGAGGCGTTGTTGCCGGACCGGTGAACCTGACTTGGCCATCGACCCGGACACCTACCAAGACAGTTACCCCAGGCAAAAGGTTGTGTCGAACGGATCTTGTCTCTCGGGTGACGGCGTTCCTAACGTCGGGTGAACTGAGCAATTCCCCCCGCACCGGAAGATGGTCATGCCCCGAGACATACCGCCTCTCGCCGAGGTGCGCCGTACCACCGAGAAGAAGCGCGACGCCTGGTGGACCGTGCTGCTGGTGGACCCGGTCGCGACCCCGCTCGTGCGCTGGACCGCCATGTGGACCAGGGTCACGCCCAACCAGATCACCTGGTCCGCCCTGTTCCTGGGACTCGGCGCGGCCGCCTGCTTCGTGGCCGGAAGCTGGGGCTGGCTGATCGTCGGCGCCGCGCTGTACCACGCGAGCTTCATCCTCGACTGCATGGACGGCAAGCTCGCCCGGCTCACCGGCACCGGCTCGGTGTTCGGGGCCTGGCTCGACTACGTCTTCGACCGCGTACGGGTGCTGGCGTGCGCCGTGGCCCTGATGGGCGGCCAGTACGCTCGTACCGGCGAAGTCGTCTATCTCTGGCTCGCCCTCGCCGTGGTCTTCCTCGACATGCTGCGCTACGTCGATGCGCTGCAGATCTTCAAGATCCGGCACGGCATGCGCAAACAGATCAAGGCCCGGGTGCGCGAGGCCCGGCGGGCCGAGGACGAGCGCGAACTCGCCTTCATGGAGGACCTGCTGGAGCAGAACCCGACCGCCTACCTGGAACAGGACCAGAACCGCACGGTCGCCGAGGCGGACGGGGACGCGGAGGCGCCAGAGGCTGTGGACGGCCTCCTTCCGGAGTGTGAGGCGCCGGAGCGTCCACCGATGGCTGTGGTCGACCTGCACCAGGAGTTCCGCCACCGGTTCCCGTGGTACTCGCGCTTCCGGACGCTGCTGCTCCGCCACCGCATCCGTACGCACCTGGTCAGCGGCATCGAGTTCCAGATGGCCGTGTTCATCGTCGGACCACTGGTCGATGCGGTCGCGCCGGTGACGGTTGGTGCGGCGGCACTGCTCCTCTCCTTCGAACTCGCCATCATCTACAAGCTGCTGCTCTCCACCCGGGACTTCACCCGCACCATCGAGTCCTTCGAGAAGACGGCCTGACCACCCGGCGGCGAAGCGGACCTGGCGGCCCGGCCGGAGGCCGGCCAGGGCCATCGCGCGTCGCCGTCGCCCCGGGCCGTGCCCGGGGATCTCGACTCCCCTCGCGTGCGCCGACTGCGTGCCGATGAGCGGGAGTTGACGCATGTCCGTGGCCCGCTGCGATCCCGCCGGTGCCCGACCGGCCGGGGCCCGTGCGCAGCCGTACTGGCCCGGGGCACACGCCCCGGGCCCGTCGCTTCCACCTACCGGAACAGGCGTCCTGGTCCGCCCATCGCCAAGTTCTGCCCCGCTCGCAGCCCAGGTAGGGGCGTCTACTGCGTTGCCGGATCAGCCGAGCAGGCCCGCTGCGAGCCCGATCCGCCGGCTTGCCCGGCGACCGCACTCGGCGGCCACTCACCGATCAGCCGCGTGAACAACCCTCCGGGTCAATGCAACTGGGTCCTCACACGCTCCGGCTCGTCTCTGCCTACGGGGGCGGTGGTTCCGGGCGGCGCGGTGAGCTCCGGTGCGTCGTGCGAGAGGTCGGGCAGACGCCGCATCCACCGCGGCAGATACCAGTTCCGTTCGTCCAGCAGAGCCATCACGGCCGGAAGCAGCACACCCCGGATCACGGTGGCGTCGATGAGGACCGCGGCCGCGAGGCCCACCCCCATCTGCTTCATGCTCTGCATCGACAGCGTGCCGAAGATCGCGAAGACGGCCACCATGATGACGGCGGCGCTCGTCACCACCCCCGCCGTCGTGGTGATCCCGTGCGTGATCGCGCCTCGTGTGGTGAGGCCGCGCATCCGGGCCTCCCGGATCCGGGACACCACGAAGACGTGGTAGTCCATGCTCAGCCCGAAGAGGATCACGAACAGGAAGAGCGGCAGCCAGGACACGATCGCCCCCACGCCCTCGGCGCCGACCAGGCTTGCGCCCCAGCCGTGCTGGAAGACGGCGGTGAGGATGCCGTACGCGGCGCCCACCGACAGCAGGTTGAGCACGATCGAGGTGAGGGCGATCGTCAGCGACCGGAAGCACAGCAGCATCAGGACGAAGGCGAGGACGACCACGAAGGCGAAGACCGGGACCACACTGGAGGCGAGACGGTCGTTGAAGTCCGCCGAGGCCGCCGTCTGCCCGCCGATCGGCGCGCTGAGGCCGGGCACGCCACCGAGCGTCGCGGGTCGTACGTCCTCGCGCAGGGTCCGCAGGCTCCGCTCGCTGCGTACCTCGTCGGAGCCGCCGGCGAGCGGGACCTCGAGGACCGCGACATTCGCGGCGCGGTGGACGGTCACCTTGACCGGGCCCGTCGACGCACCGGAGGAGACGGCGCGGCCACGGAAGTCGTCGATCGCGGCCCGTACGGGGGAGGCGGTGATGTCGTCGGCCTTGACCACGACCTCCGCCGGGGCCGGGCCGCCGGGGAACGCCTCGTTCATGTGCTGGTACGCGCGGACGACGGGCAGGTCGTCGCCCAGCTCCTGATCAAGCGTCAGATTCGCGGTGTTCATCCCGAGCGCCGGGAGCGCCAGCACCACCAGCGCGCCGCCCGCGAACGCGACGGACGCCCGTGGTCTGCGCAGCACGCCGCCGAGCACCTTCCGCCAGAAGCGGCTCTCGCCGGACCCGCCACCGTCGCGCCGGATCCGGCTCAGGAACGGTATGCGGCCCTTCTCGACGCGCTCGCCGAGCAGCGACAGCAGCGCGGGCAGCACGGTGACCGAACCGAACATGGCCACCGCCACGACCATCAGCGTTGCCAGGCCCATCGACTGGAATTCGGCGATTCCGGTGAACAGCATCCCCGCCATGGCCACGATGACGGTGACGCCGGAGACCAGGACGGCCCGGCCGCTGGTCGCCGCCGCGATACTCAGCGCCGTACGGGCGACGTGCCCCGCGGCCCGCTCCTCGCGCTCGCGGCGCAGATAGAAGAGGCAGTAGTCGACGCCGACCGCCAGACCCACCAGCAGCATCACGGAGTTCGCCGAGTCCCCCATGGGCACGGCGTGACTGACGACGGCCACCAGGCCCGTCGTGGCCAGGAACGCGGTCATCGCGAGCGCGACCGGCAGCAGCGCGGCGACGAGCGCCCCGAACGCGATGAGCAGGATGCCCAGCGCGATCGGCAGCGCGGAGTACTCGGCCTGCTGGAAGTCGTCACCGAACGCGTCGTTGAAGACCTTCTCGGAGCTGGCGCTGCCGAACTGCTCGACCCGCAGCCCCTGGTCCTCGTGGGCGGCAGCGACCTTCCCGACCGCGTGGAGGACCGGCTGGACGTGCTCCGACGCGGTTTCTGCGTCGCCCCGCATCTCGAACCGCACCAGGGCCGCACGACCGTCCCGCGAGACGGCCTTGGACTGGTACGGGGAGACCATGGCGGTGGTCTCGCCCGTCTTCCGTACGGCGGAGACGACGTCGTCCACCGCGGTGCGGAAGGCGGGGTCGGTCGCCCTGGGACCGTCGCCGCCGCGGGCCTGGATGAGCACCATCTCGCCCGCGGGGCGGTCGATCCCCGCCTCCTCGAGGATCTTCACCGCACGCCCGTACTCGCCGGGCACCTCCTCGCTCGCGGAAACCTCCGCGCGGCCCGTCATGGAGCCGATGACGAGGGCGAGGACGACGAAGAGCAGCCAACTCCCCACGGCAGCCCACCGGTGCTGCGCGCTCCAACTCCCGGCGCGGGCGGCGAAGCCCCGCGGCCCACCGTGCCGCGGAGAGGATCCCGTAGCGCGTACGGTCCCGTGGTCCGCCCCGGCCGCCCGGTCCGCCCGGCCTGCTCCGTCCGCTGATCCGGGCCCCGTCCTGCGTCTCGTGCCGTGTGTGCGTCGCCTGTCGCCGGTCACCGTTTCCCCCCTCGGGCGCGACGACGGCACCCTGCCGCCGTCGCGCCACGACGCTACGGCGGGGGCGGAGGCGGTCCCATCCTGCTGACCGGTGATCCCGGCGGTGGCGTTCTCCACCGCATGGAGGGGGGACATCCCTACCCCGCCCTGTCGTGGTCCCTTACAGGTAAAGGGAGTTGAGGCCGGGCGCTTCAACTCCGCCCGATATGGAGCGATTCCGGCGCGTTGGGAATGTGTGGCTCACATCACAGATTCGAACTGACATTGATTTTGGGGCCGTCAATCAGACAGTGTTTCGAGATACCCGGGCGTAGTAATTGCCGCCCGCAGGGAGCTTTGGTGGCCAAAGCTTCGCTTCCCCCCACAGCACACGAGGAGATTTCTCTTCATGGCCTCTCACAAGCGTTACAGCAAGCGCCGGTTGACCGTCGCAATATCCGCCGCCGTGGCCGCGATCGCCGGAGGAACCCTGCTGACGCTTCCCGCGGGTGCCGCTCCGCCCGAGGGAAAGATCTATGGTGCGAACGCCAAGGGCGCCGTCGAGGGCAGCTACATCGTTCTGATGGACGCCAAGGCCGGAAAACAGTCCATCGCCAAGGCCGGCAAGTCCGACCTCGCCGAGGAGTACGGCGGCAAGCTCAAGCGCAACTACGCCTCCGTGGGCGCCTTCTCCGCCAGCGGCCTGAGCGAGGACGAGGCCAAGCGCCTCGCCGCCGACCCGTCGGTCGGCAAGGTGGTGCAGAACAAGAAGTTCAGCATCAATGCCACCCAGGAGGACCCGCCGTCCTGGGGCCTGGACCGGATCGACCAGGAAGACACCAAGGGCGACAAGAAGTACACCTACCCGGACTCCGCCGGTAAGGGCGTCACCGCGTACGTCATCGACACCGGTGTGCGCATCACCCACAAGGACTTCGAAGGCCGCGCCTCGCACGGCTTCGACGCCGTCGACAACGACGAGTCGGCGGACGACGGCAACGGCCACGGCACGCACGTCGCGGGCACCATCGCCGGCAAGGACCACGGCGTCGCCAAGAAGGCCGAGGTCGTGGCGGTCCGGGTCCTCGACGACCAGGGATCCGGCACGACCGAGCAGGTCGTCGCGGGCATCGACTGGGTCACCGAGAACCACAAGGGGCCGTCCGTCGCCAACATGAGCCTCGGCGGCGGTGCCGACGAGGCCATCGACGCGGCCGTGAAGAAGGCCATCGCCTCCGGCGTCACCTTCGGTGTCGCTGCGGGCAACGAGTCCGCCGACGCGGGCAAGGGCTCCCCGGCCCGGGTGAAGGAAGCGATCACCGTCGCCTCCAGCACGGAGAAGGACGAGCAATCGGACTTCTCCAACTTCGGCAAGGTGGTGGACATCTACGCGCCTGGCTCGGACATCACCTCCGACTGGAACGACAGCGACACCGGCACCAAGACCATCTCCGGCACCTCGATGGCGACCCCGCACGTGGTGGGCGCCGCCGCCGTCTACCTCGGCGGGCACCCGGACGCCAAGCCCGATGACGTGGCGAAGGCGCTGACAGACGGTGCCACCCCGGACAAGATCACCAATCCGTCCGAAGGCACCCCGAACAAGCTGCTGAAGGTCGTGGAGTAACCCGCTTCCGGTGGTACCGCAGACGCCGGCCGCCGCGCTCTCCCCCACGGAGCGCGGCGGCCGGTCCTTTTGCCGTGCAGGCCATCTCGTACGGCGTAGTGGCGTGCGCCGCCGGGACGGTTGTCCGCACCGCCGGATTCGCGGACTCGGCGATTGCCGTCCGGCTCCATCCGGATCGCTCGATCCGGTACGGAAAAGGCCTCGGCATCACCCGCGTGGAATTGTGGCCACTCCATCGTGATAACTCGCCGTCCCGTGACGGTTCATATTCACAGCGTGATCGAGAAGTCCGGAACCTGAGAACTCGGAGGGTCATGGACGCGAATTCCCCTATGGATCCTGATACTTCGGGCACGACGGCCGTGAACGTCCATCCGGTGCATCAGGAGGAATTGGGTGGGAGCGGCGCGCGTCGGCCGGGCGGTGTTTGATCGCCCAAGCCCGGCGCGTCAGGGTCAGGACCAGGGTCCTGCTGCCGTCGTCCTCCCGGATGTCCCGGGAGCGGACGAATCCGGTCCGCTCCAGAATCGCGAGGGACGTGCGATTGGGCTCCGCCACGGTGGCGTGCACCGCATACACACCGAGCGTCTCGAAGCCGTACGCCACGAGTGCCCGGGCGATTTCGGCGCCGAGCCCCCGCCCCCAGACCGTGGGCGAGAGGGCGTAGACGATCTCGTGGCCGCCCACCGCCTCCGTGGGCTTGATCTCCGCGTGCCCCACCAGACGTCCGTCGAGCCTGACCGCCCACACGTCGAACAGGTTCTGCGCGTACACCCTGCTGAAGACACGGCCGAACAGCGCCCGGTCGTCCGCCTCGCTCTGCGGGCCGTCGCCCATCCACCGCGAGACCCGCGTGTCCTGGAAGAGGGCCACGAAACCGGCTTCGTCGGCCGGGGTGTAGGGCGTCAACAGCAGGCACTCGGTGTGCAGATCGGGGGTCACGGCAGGGGACCGTAGGCGGCGGACGGCGGGTGCGGCAACCGGTATTCCCGTAGGCTGCGGACGTGACGACGTACGTGGCCCTCCTGCGCGGCATCAATGTGGGCGGGCAGAAGAAGGTCCCCATGGCGGACCTCCGTGACCTGCTCACCGGGCTCGGCCACGGCGGCGTCCGCACCCTGCTGCAGAGCGGCAACGCCGTCTTCACCAGCGACGAGCGCGACACCGGCCGCCTCGTCACCGGGCTTGAGGAGGCCATCGCGGAGCGCTTCGGGTTCACGGTGGCGTGCCTGGTGCTCAGCGCCGGTGAACTGCGCGCGGTCGCGGAGCGCAATCCGTTCCCGCCGTCGTCCATCGAGCCCTCGAAGCTCTTCGTGACGTTTCTGTCGGGCCCGGTCGATCCGGCGCGGCTCACCCACATCGGCCCGCAGGGGTATCCGCCGGACGAACTCCGCGTCGGGGAGCGGGAGCTGTTTCTGCGCTGTCCCGAAGGGATCGGGCGCAGCAAGCTCGCCGAGGTCCTGGGCAGGACCGATCTCGGCCTCACCGCCACCGTCCGGAACTGGAACACCGTCACCAAACTGCTGGCGATGACGGACGGCTGAGGTCGCGCGTCCCGGGTCGGGGACAAAGGAGAGGTTCCGCTGTGGATCCTGCGGCCACACAGCGCGCGCACGGTGGTCGCCCTGAACCTTCTGCGGGCCGGTCCGGTCCGCCGCGAAGCCGCACCGGCATGGCGAGAAGCCCCTCATCCATGAGGGGGGAGCAGTCCCGATGCCGGATTGCCCGCGATGTCCCCCAGGGCCGAGACTGGGCGTGTGACTGCTTCCTCCGAGGTCGTGCTGGTCGGTGTGCCCCTGCACTGCGTGGGCATGCCCGAGCCCGGCGACCCGCCCACCGGAACAGAACGGGCCCCGGCGGCCCTCCGCGCCGCGGGCCTGGCCGATGCCGTCGCGGCCGCCGCGGACCTCGGTGATCTGGACGTACGGCTCACCGGGCCCGACCGTGATGCCGACACCGGCGTGCAGGGCTGGCCCTCGGTGTGCGCCGCGACCGAGAAGCTGCGCGCGCGGATCGCGGAGATCATCGGGGCGGACCGGGTGCCACTCGTGCTCGGCGGGGACTGCACCCTGCTGCCGGGGGCGCTGGCGGGCGCGCACGACGCCCTCGGGAACGTGGGGCTCGCCTACGTCGACGGGCACCTCGACCTCTACGACGGAAGAACGTCCACCACGGGTGAGCCCGCCGACATGCCGCTCGCCGTGGTGACCGGGCACGGCCCGCCGGCCTGGTGCGAGGTGGTCGGAGCGCCCCTGGTGTCCCCCGGCCGGCTCGCGCTCCTCGGCCCCCGGGACCGCGAGGAGGCAGCTGGGCTGGGCGCGGCAATGCCGGAGGACATCGGTCTGCGTGCCGAGGCCGACCCCGAGGATCTGCGCGCCCGCGGCATCCCGGGGGCCGGGGCGGAGGCCCGCGACCAGCTCTCCGTCGGGGCCTCCGGTCGCTACTGGGTGCATCTCGATGTCGACGTCCTCGACGAGGCGGCCTTCCCGGCGACGGACTACCCGGTGCCGGACGGGCTCACCCTCGGCGAACTCCAGTCGCTGCTACGGCCGTTGACTGCCGACCCCGGACTGCTGGCCGGGCTGTCGGTCGGCTGCTACAACCCGGACAAGGACCCGGACGGCTCCGGAGCCGAAGAGCTCGTCGCGCTGCTGGGGGAGCTGCTGCGGTACCCGTGACGACGACGTGGTGCGTCACCGGACCACGTCCCGTGTCGCGCTTCCCGTGTCGCACGTCCCGTGTCGCACGTCCCGTGTCGCACGTCCTGTGTCGCACGTCCTGTGTCGCACGTCCTGTGTCGCACGTCCTGTGTCGCACGTCCTGTGTCGCACGTCCTGTGTCGCACGTCCCGTGACGCACCACCGGCAGAAGAGTCCCCGGTCCGGTCCCGGATGGCCACCTCCGTACCCTGGCGTCATCCGGTCAGTCGCTGAGCCGTGCCGGGCAGAGGCGTCGCGGCTCCTTGTCGTCCCGCAGCCTTGCGTCCACGCACCCGTCCGGCAGCCCCTTGTGGGTCCGGTTGCCGAAGTTGGCGGTGACGGTCAGCGCGCGGTCGCCGAACTGCGTGCGCTGGACGCTGCGTTCGCCGGTCAGCCATCGGAACGACGTGAGCTTCCGCATGCCCGCGGCCCGGTGCAGCTGGAAGAAGTACCGCTGGAGTGCGGCCAGTTCGGACCGCGCTTCTTCAACGCCGGGTCCGTCGAGCACGAAGTTGAGCGTGGTGTTGTAGAGCATCGCGAGCAGCGCCCGAGTGGTCTTCTGCCGTGGCAGCTCGCCGTAACTCATTCCCAGCGTTCGGCGTTGACCAGCGAGCCGTGCAGCGCCGTCTCGTACAGCGGCGCCCGGTACCGGGGCTCGTACATCGCCGTCGCCAGTTCCTTTTGGCAGTGTCACCGGCTTGAAGAAGGCGCTCGGGGCCCTCTCCGGGGAGTAGCCACCCCGGTCTTCCGGTCGCGCTCCAGCTTCCACAACCCGTCGGAGACCGGGGTCCCGGAGCCGTGGTCGACGCCAGCACCCGGTTGGCCCACGCCTGGGCGGACTCCGAACCCAGCACCAGGTCCTTCTGCAGCCGGCTCATCCGGGCCAGCCGCATCCTGCGGTCGTCCGCCTTGGTCATCATGTGGCCCTTCCCGTGGTCGCGGAAGACCTCGCCGGTGGCCAGAAGCGGTCGCCTACGGGGATGTCCAGGCCCTCGCCGCACGGGAGTTGGACGGACACGGCGGCCCGATCGGTGCCGGTCACCGGCCAGCCGACCGTCTGGTCGCGGTCCGACCGCATCGTGATCCGCAGACGTCCGCGCTCGGAACGCGCGGTCACGCTCAGTCCCTTGTCCGGATAGCTCCAGCGGGCCTGCCCGGACGTACGGGTCACCGGCCCCGGCTCACCGAGCGCGCTGCCGGCCGGTGCGGACAGCACCATCGGCCGCCCGTCGCCGGTCCGTGCGGTCACCCCCAGGGAGGTGGTGTCGATGACGGCCGTGCCGCCCCTGACGGAGAGTTCGACCCGGTCGGCGTCGTCGCGGTGCCGGCGGAGGCGATGCCGTACCCGGTGGCGCCGACGGCGGTCGCGGTGAGGACGGTCGCGGTGAGGACGGTTGCGGTGAGGGCGGTTGCGGTGAGGGCGAGGGCGATGGGGAGGGCGCGCCGCGACCGCCGCTTGTGGCGCCGCGCCGTCCCGCTCTCGTAGAGATCTGTGGTCATGCAGGCATGGACAGTCCGCGGTCCCTAGAGACTTCTAAGACGTCGGAACGGCCCAACCGCCGTTTCGGATTCTCCAGTTCCGGGGACTGTGTCGGATCATCGCTTTTTTCGCCCCGCGCCACGACGGCGCCTGACGCGACAGCCGAGGGAGACCATGGGTTGGAAAGGCACACGGCGGGCGGTCACGACGGCTGCTCTCGCCGGAGCGATCGCCGCCGTCCTGGCTTCTCCGCCTCCGGCCGGTGCTGAAACCCGGGCCGGGACCACACCGTCATTCGAGACCACGGCTGCGAGGCCGGTCGGATCGGCCACGCCGCCACCACCCCGCCTTCCGCGCGATTTCCGGGGGAAGGGCAAGTGGGTCGTCCGGGATCTCGGTATCACGGTCCCCTTCACCTGGGAGGGGAGGAACGGCGACAGCCAAATGGTCGCGGGAGGCCCGCAGTACCCGATCTGGTTCACGAACCTGATCCACCGCGGCACCCTTTACACGCTGACATACAAATGGCCCGGCCTGAACGAACACCCTTGCTCACGCATTCCGGGCTTCAGCCTGGACACACTGAACCAGTTGTTCCAGAACGCGCGGTTCGTCGGACGGGAAACGCTGCAGCGGAACCCGCAGCGGCATGTGAACCACTGGAGGACGGGCATCGTCCTGCCGAAGCTGCCTCCAGGAAACCACCCGCGTCTCCCGCTGGCGCTCGGCGACATCTATGTCGATCAGGACAACCGGGGAACCTTCTGGCAGGTGCTGCAGTTCGGAGTCCAGAATCTCTACGACCCCGAGCTGGACGAGTGGCTGGTCATGGATACGTTCGAGCACAGGCCGGGAAGGGTGACGCTGCCCCCACAGTGCCGGCCCCCGCAGTGACCTGGGCTCCGCCCTCCCGGTGCATCCCAGCTGCGTGGCCTGGCCATCTCCACCCGCAGCCCGTGACCGATCGACTACGCCGCGGCGTACGCCCCGTACGAGCGGCTGCCTCGCGCCTCGTCGTAGCGTCGCAGCAGCAGCCTGGCCAGCTCGGGAGAGGGGCCCAGGACACCCGCCAGCACATCCGCGCCCGCTTCCCGCGCGCCCGCGGCGATACGGTCCGGAAGGATGCCGGGCGCGATGACGTACGGCGCGACCGCGACGCGCTCCACGCCCTCGGCGCGGAGCGTGCGCACCGCGTCCTCCGTGCGCGGAAGGGAAGCGGAGGCGAACGCAGGCCGCACGGCGCACCATCCGGTGTGCCGCCACTCCCGCGCGATATCAGCGATCACTGCGCTCGCCTCCGGGTCGGAGGAGCCTGCCGAGGCCAGTACGACCCCGGTCGAGGTCCGGTCGCCGGGCCGCACTCCGGCCTCGAGGAGCCGCCGTTCCAGCGTGGCCGTCAGCAGCGGCGACGGGCCCAGCACGTTCCCCTGCCGTACGGCCAGCCGGGGCAGGCGGGCCGGGGTCTCGTGCAGCACCGATGGAATGTCGGACTTGGCGTGGAAGGCGCGGGTCAGCAGCAGCGGCAGGGCGACGACGTCCCGTACGCCGCCCCCGGCCTCCGCCTGCTCCGCGTTCAGCCGCTCCAGCACCTGCGGAACGCTCGGCGCGTTGAAGTCGAGGAAGCCGGTCTCGACCCGCAGGCCCGGCCGCAGGGACCGGACGCGCGCCGTGAGGGCGTGGACGGTCGCTGCATGCCGCGGATCGCGGCTGCCATGGGCGACGACGAGGAGTACGGGTCCGGGCATGGGATCAGCTCTTGGCGAGAAGTCCGCGGTTGCGCAGCACCAGCCGCTCCAGCGGGCTGAAGAGCAGCAGGTCGATCGCGATGCCGACGATCAGGATGAGGATGATGGCGAGGAACACACCGGGCATGTCCGCGTTGTTGCGCCCGTTCTCCAGCAACTGGCCCAGTCCCAGGCCCAGATCGGGGGACGAGGCGATGATCTCCGCAGCCATCAGCGAGCGCCAGGAGAAGGCCCAGCCCTGCTTCAGGCCCGCGAGGTAGCCCGGCAGTGCGGCCGGCATCACGACATGCCAGGTGCCGCGGAGCCCCGAGGCGCCGAGTGTGCGGCCCGCGCGCAGGAACAGCGGCGGCACCTGGTCGACGCCCGAGACCAGCCCGTTGGCGATCGAGGGGACCGCGCCGAGCAGGATCACCGCATACATCATCGAGTCGTTGAGCCCGAGCCAGATGACGGCCGGGGGCACCCACGCCACCGACGGCAGCGACTGGAGCCCGGAGAGGATCGGGCCGATGGCGGCCCGTACGAACCTCACCCGGGCGACCAGCAGACCCAGCGGCGTCCCGATGGCCAGGGCCAGCAGGAAGCCGGACAGGCCGCGCGAGATGCTGGTCCACACGACCGAGAACAGCTCGCCCTGGAGCCAGAGTTCACGCACGCTCTCCCAGACCGCGGACGGTGCGGGCAGCTTGTACGCCTCGGTGACCTGTGCCCGGACCAGGAGCTGCCACACGACGATCACCAGCGCGACGGCCACCACCGGCGGCAGCACCTTCTGCACCAGGGCCTGGCGCAGCGGCGTACGCCGGACCTGCACCGTGTCCAGTGCGTCCAGGCCCGCCTCCAGCCCGGCCAGGTCCGCGGCGTCGGTGCCCTTCCCCGGCCGGGCCGCGCTCTCGAGGTCAGTGCTGGCCATGACGGCGGATCTCCCCCCGCAGTTGTTCGGTGATCTCGATGGACAGCTCGGCGACCGCCGCGTCCTCGATCCGGCGCGGCTGCGGAATGTCGACCTGCCACTCGCGGGCGATCCGGCCGGGGCGGGAGGACAGCAGGACGACGCGCTGCGCCAGCCGTACGGCCTCACGCACGTTGTGCGTGACGAACAGGACGGAGACGTCCGTCTCCCGCCAGATACGGGTCAGCTCGTCGTGCAGCACATCGCGGGTGATGGCGTCGAGCGCCGCGAACGGCTCGTCCATCAGCAGCAGTTGGCTGTCCTGCGCCAGCGCGCGTGCCAGCGCCACGCGCTGCCGCATGCCGCCGGACAGCTCGTGCACCCGCTTGCGGTGCGCACCCTTCAGCCGTACGAGCTCCAGCAGCCGCTCGGCCTCCTCCCGCCGCTCGGGGCGCGGGAGACCGCGCAGCTTCAGCGCGAGTTCGATGTTCTTGCCCGCGGTCAGCCACGGGAAGAGGGCGTGCTCCTGGAACATCAGGGCGGGGCGCCCGCCGGGGACCTCGATGCCCCCGGCGGACGTCCGGTCGAGCCCGGCGACCAGGTTGAGCAGGGTGGACTTGCCGCAGCCGGAGGCTCCCAGGATGGTGACGAACTCACCCGGGGCGATGTCGAGCGTGATGTCGTCGAGGACGAGCTGCTGGGCACCGGGCCGGCCGAAGGACTTCGAGACGTGGTCGATACGGGCCGCGTACGACACGTCGATGTCGGTCTCGGCAGCCTTGGTGAGCGTGGCGGACATGGGTGTCACCTCCTGGGAGATCCGGGTGCGGTCACTTCTCGGTCACTCCTCGCCGAGACCTGCGTCGTCGACCGCGGGTTTGCCTTCGGCCTTCAGCACCTTGTTGAGCAGGGTGAGGTCGTAGATGCCGCTCAGGTCGGCCTTCTCCAGCAGGCCGGCCTTCACCGCGTGCCGGGCCTCGGTCTCCAGCGTGGCGGCCAGCGGGTCGTCGGTGGTCTCGATGGACTTCCACGCAGGGTCGATGACCTCGGGCGGGAGCGGCTTGCCGGACAGTTTCTTCAGCGCGGCGTTGGCGGAGGCCTTCGCCTTGTCCGGGTTGTCCTTGATCCACTGGTTGGTCTTCACCGACCCGCGCAGCACGGCCTCGACCACGTCCGGGTGCTCGTTGAGGAACCGCTGCGACACGATGAGGTTGGTGATCACGAACTTCTCGTCCGGCCAGAGCGATCCCTCGTCGAGGAGGACCTTCCCACCCTCTGCGACGAGCTTCGACGCGGTGGGCTCGGGCACCCAAGCGCCGTCGATCGCACCGGACTTGTAGGCGTCCGGGGTCACCTTGTTGTCCGTACGGACCACGGAGACATCGCCCTTGCCGCTCTGCGGGTCGACCTTCCAGCCCTTCTCCGCGATCCAGTTGAGGAACGCCACGTCCTGGGTGTTGCCGAGCTGCGGGGTGGCGATCCTCTTGCCCTTGACGGCGTCGAGGGACTTCACCTTCTCGGGGTTCACGACCAGCTTCACGCCGCCGGACGCCGAACCGCCGATGATCCGCAGGCTCTGGCCGTCGGACTTGGCGAAGCCGTTGATGGCGGGGGAGGGGCCGATCCAGCCGATGTCGATGGAGCCGGAGTTGAGCGCCTCGATCTCGGACGGGCCGGCGTTGAAGGTGGAGGCGCTGAGCTTGGTGCCGCCCAGCTCCTTCTGGATGATGCCCTGCTGGTCACCGACGAGCGCGGTGGCGTGCGTGAGGTTCGGGAAGTAGCCGATCCTCACCTCGTCGGTGGAGAGCTTCTTGCCCTTCGGAGCGGGGGCCTCGGCCGTGTCCGGCTCCTCGGCCTGCGAGCCGTAGCCGCAGGCGCCCAGAGCGCCCGCCAGGAGCGGGAGGACGGCGGCAGCGGCGAGGATGCGGCCGCGGCGCAAAGTCTTGGCGGTAGAACCGGATGGTCGGGAGACTGAGGTGCGATCGGCGAACACGGCAGGGTGTTCCTCTCGGGAGGCCGGGGCGCCTCAGGGCGCGCCCGGCAAGCGGAAGGTCTTCGGTACGGGAGGTGCGGACGGGGGACGGTGCCGTTCATGAGCACACACATCGCCCGGTGCCGCCCCGCCCGCTGCCGAGGAGTCCGCTGCCGATGCGGCCGCCCTCCTTCGCGAAGGTCGAGAAGACATCAACCATGATCAGAAGTCCCACCCCTCGTCGTCCTGGCCGGCCGCGGCGTCCGTCGCCACGTCGGCGAAGGCGGTGCCCGCCATGCCCGCGGTCAGCGTGGTGCCGTCGGAGGGGTCGATGAGCAGGAAGGAGCCGGTGCGGCGCGACTCGGCGTACGCGTCGAGGGGCAGCGGCTCGGCGGTCCGCAGCACGACCCGGCCGATGTCGTTGGCGGCCAGCTCGCCCGGAGCCGGGTGCTGGGAGAGGTCCGCCAGCGTCAGCCGCGACGGGATGTCCTTGACGATCGCCTTGACCGTACGGGTGGTGTGCTTGAGCAGCACCCGCGTCCCCGGCTTCAGCGGGCGGTCGTGGAGGTGGCAGACCGTGGCCTCGATGTCCTGTGTGGTCGCGGGCGCCGAGGCGGTCGGCACGATCACGTCGCCGCGGGATATGTCGAGGTCGTCGGCGAGCCGCACGGTCACCGACTGCGGCGCCCACGCCACGTCGACGGACTCGCCGAGCGCGTCGATGCCCTCGATCGTGCTGGTGAGACCCGACGGCAGGACGGTGACCTCGTCGCCGGTGCGCAGGATGCCGGAGGCGATCTGACCCGCGTAGCCACGGTAGTCGGGGTGCTCCGGGGTCTGCGGGCGGATGACGTACTGGACGGGGAAGCGGGCCGGCTCGTCGGTGGGGTCGCTGCCCACCGAGACGGTCTCCAGGTGCTCCAGCACGGTCGGGCCGCCGTACCAGGCCATGTTCGCCGACGCCGTCACCACGTTGTCCCCGGCGAGCGCCGAGATGGGGATCGCGGTGATGCCGGGGACGCCCAGCGAGGTGGCGTAGGCGGTGAACTCCTCGGCGATGGCGGCGAAGACGGGCTCGGCGTAGTCGACCAGATCCATCTTGTTGACGGCCAGCACCACATGGGGAACACGCAGCAGCGCGGCCACCGCGGCATGCCGCCGCGTCTGTTCGACCACCCCGTTGCGGGCGTCGACCAGCACCACGGCCAGCTCGGCGGTCGAAGCGCCGGTGACCATGTTCCGCGTGTACTGCACGTGACCCGGGGTGTCGGCGAGGATGAACCGCCGCCGGGGCGTGGCGAAGTAGCGGTACGCGACGTCGATCGTGATGCCCTGCTCGCGCTCCGCGCGCAACCCGTCGGTCAGCAGCGCCAGGTCCGGCGCCTCATGGCCGCGGCTGCGGGAGGCGTGCTCCACGGCCTCCAACTGGTCGGCAAGCACGGACTTGGAGTCGTGCAGCAGCCGGCCGACGAGCGTGGACTTGCCGTCGTCGACCGAACCGGCGGTCGCGAAGCGCAGCAGCGATGTGGCCGCGGTCTGCTCCAGGATCGTGCTCGTGCTGGTCATGGCTAGAAGTACCCCTCGCGCTTGCGGTCCTCCATGGCGGCCTCGGACAGCTTGTCGTCGGCGCGCGTGGCGCCCCGCTCGGTGAGCCTGGACGCCGCGATCTCCGCGATCACGGCCTCGATGGTGGTGGCGTCGGAGTCCACCGCGCCCGTGCAGGACATGTCGCCGACGGTGCGGTAGCGCACCAGCCGCTTCTCGACCGTCTCGTCGTCCTTGGGGCCGCCCCAGTCGCCGGGCGCCAGCCACATGCCGCTGCGCCGGAAGACCTCGCGGTCGTGCGCGTAGTAGATCCCGGGGAGTTCGATGTCCTCCCGGGCGATGTACTGCCACACGTCCAGCTCGGTCCAGTTGGACAGCGGGAAGACGCGGACGTGCTCGCCGGGGGAGTGGCGGCCGTTGTAGAGCTGCCACAGTTCCGGGCGCTGGCGGCGCGGGTCCCAGCCGCCGAACTCGTCGCGCAGCGAGAACACCCGCTCCTTGGCGCGCGCCTTCTCCTCGTCGCGCCGTCCGCCGCCGAAGACGGCGTCGAAGCGGTTCTTCTCGATGGCGTCCAGCAGCGGCACGGTCTGCAGGGGGTTACGGGTGCCGTCCGGGCGCTCGCGCAGCTCGCCGCGGTCGATGAACTCCTGCACGGAGGCGACGTGGAGCCGCAGTCCGTGCCGGGCGGCCGTACGGTCCCGGTAGTCGATCACTTCGGGGAAGTTGTGCCCGGTGTCCACGTGCAGCAGGGCGAACGGCACGGGCGCCGGGGCGAACGCCTTCAGTGCCAGGTGCAGCATGACGATCGAGTCCTTGCCGCCGGAGAAGAGGATCACCGGCCGCTCGAACTCCCCCGCCACCTCGCGGAAGATGTGCACCGCCTCGGATTCCAGAGCGTCCAGGTGCGTCAGCGCGTACGGGTTGTCGGTGCTCTCACCGGTCGCGGCAACCGTCGTCATGCTGTGCCCCCTTCGTTCTCCCCCGGAGCTGTCGCCCGGGAGGTGCCCCCATCGCCGC
Source organism: Streptomyces sp. NPDC051776 (assembly GCF_040681345.1). Lineage (NCBI taxonomy): Bacteria > Bacillati > Actinomycetota > Actinomycetes > Kitasatosporales > Streptomycetaceae > Streptomyces > Streptomyces sp. NPDC051776. The sequence goes on from NZ_JBFAYQ010000003.1 coordinate 72,276, forward strand.
CCACGCGGCGCAGCGGTGCGGATATCACGGTCGCCTGCCGCCCGGCGGCCTTGCGCGCTCCCCCAGCTACCGCTGGGCGGTGCCCCCGGCTCACAGGAGCCCCCTCTCGGTGAGCAGCGCGTGCAGCGCCGCCGCGGACTCCTGCACGGTCTGGGTGTGCGACTCGATGCGCAGGTCGGGGGCCTCCGGCTCCTCGTACGGATCGTCGACGCCCGTGAGCCCGGAGATCTCGCCCGCGGCCTGCTTGGCGTACAGCCCTTTCACATCGCGCACCGAGCACACCTCGACCGGGGTCGCCACGTGCACCTCCAGGTACGCCGTGCCCTCGGCCTGGTGGCGCTTGCGCACCGCCTCGCGGGAGTCGGCGTACGGGGCGATGACCGGAACTAGTGCCTTCACGCCGTTGCGCGCGAGCAGTTCGGCGACGAAGCCGATCCGCTGGACGTTGGTGTGGCGGTCCTCGCGGGAGAAGCCGAGCCCCGCGGAGAGGAACTCGCGGATCTCGTCACCATCGAGGACCTCCACCCGGCGGCCCTCGCCGCGCAGCCGCTCCGCGAGCGCATACGCGATCGTCGTCTTGCCCGCGCTCGGCAGACCGGTGAGCCACACGGTGGCGCCCGTATCAGGCACGCTCATGGATATCTCCTGGTCCGTCATCAGCCGTGCAGTCCGCACTCGGTCTTGTTCCGGCCGGCCCAGCGGCCGGCGCGGGCGTCCTCGCCCTCCAGCACCCGGCGGGTGCACGGGGCGCAGCCGACCGAGGCGTAACCGTCGGTCAGCAACGGGTTGGTGAGCACGCCGTGCTCGGTGACGTAGGCGTCCACGTCCTCCTGCGTCCAGCGTGCGATGGGAGAGACCTTGACCTTCTGCCGCTTCTCGTCCCAGCCGACGACGGGGGTGTTCGCCCGGGTCGGGGACTCGTCACGCCGCAGGCCGGTCGCCCACGCCTCGTACGCAGCCAGGCCCTCCTCCAGCGGTGCGACCTTGCGCAGTGCGCAGCACAGGTCCGGGTTGCGGTCCTGCAGCTTCGGGCCGTACTCGGCGTCCTGTTCGGCGACCGACTGGCGCGGGGTGAGCGTGATGACGTTGACGTCCATCACGGCCTCGACCGCGTCACGGGTGCCGAGGGTCTCCGGGAAGTGGTAGCCGGTGTCGAGGAACACCACGTCCACGCCCGGTCGTACGCGCACGGCCAGATGCGCCACCACGGCGTCCTCCATGGAGGAGGTCACGCAGAAGCGGCCGCCGAAGGTCGTGTCGGCCCAGCGCAGGATCTCCAGCGCGGACGCGTCCTCCAGGTCGCGGCCCGCCTGCTCGGCCAGCTCCCGGAGCTCGACCGCCGTGCGCTGCGGTGCGGTAGTCATGCCGTACTGCCCCCTTCATCCGGTTCGTGCCGCAGGCCGGCGGCCAGCAGCCCGAGAAACGAAAGGCGGAACGCGCGGTTGCAGGACGCGCATTCCCAGGCCGCGCCCTTCCCGGGGGAGGTGCCCTCCTCGGAAGGCCGCAGGTCCTCGTCGCCGCAGTACGGGCAGTAGAACGGTGCCGCTCTCTCACTCATGACAGCGATGCCTCCGAGGCCCTGGCCGCCCACTGGGCGAACCGCTCGCCGTCCTCGCGCTCGGCCTGGAAGCGGGTGAGCACGCGCTCGACGTAGTCGGGCAGTTCGGCGGAGGTGACCTTCAGGCCGCGGACCTTGCGGCCGAAGCCGGCGTCCAGACCGAGCGCACCGCCGAGGTGCACCTGGTAGCCCTCGACCTGGTTGCCGTCCGCGTCCATCACGAGCTGGCCCTTCAGGCCGATGTCGGCGACCTGGATACGAGCACAGGCGTTGGGGCAGCCGTTGAGGTTGATGGTGATCGGCTCGTCGAAGTCCGGGAGCCGGCGCTCGAGTTCGTCGATGAGCGAGGCGCCGCGCTCCTTGGTCTCCACGATCGCGAGCTTGCAGAACTCGATGCCGGTGCAGGCCATGGTGCCGCGCCTGAACGGCGAGGGCTCGACCTGGAGGTCCAGCGACTCGAGACCGGAGGCCAACGACTCGACCTGGTCCTCCTCGACGTCGAGCACGATCATCTTCTGCTCGACGGTGGTCCGCAGGCGGCCCGAGCCGTGCGCCTCGGCCAGGTCGGCGATCTTGGTGAGGACGGTGCCGTCGACGCGGCCCACGCGCGGGGCGAAGCCGATGTAGTAGCGGCCGTCCTGCTGGCGGTGGACTCCGATGTGGTCGCGCCACTGCTGGACCGGCTGCTCCGGGGCCGGGCCGTCGGCCAGCGTGCGCTTCAGGTACTCGGTCTCCAGCACCTCGCGGAAGCGCTCGGCACCCCAGTCGGCGACGAGGAACTTCAGCCTGGCGCGGGTACGCAGCCGCCGGTAGCCGTAGTCGCGGAAGATGCCGACGACGCCCGCCCAGACTTCCGGCACGTCCTCCAGCGGGACCCAGGCGCCGAGCCGGACGCCGACCTTGGGGTTGGTGGAGAGCCCACCGCCCACCCACAGGTCGAAACCGGGGCCGTACTCGGGGTGGTTCACACCGACGAACGCGACGTCGTTGATCTCGTGGGCCACGTCCAGCAGCGGCGATCCGGAGATCGCGGTCTTGAACTTCCGCGGCAGATTGGAGAATTCCTTGCTGCCGATGAAGCGTCGGTTGATCTCGTCGATGGCCGGGGTGCCGTCGATGATCTCGTCCTCGGCGATGCCCGCGACGGGGGAGCCGAGGATCACACGAGGGGTGTCGCCGCACGCCTCGGTCGTCGAGAGCCCGACGCCCTCCAGCCGCCGCCAGATCTCGGGCATGTCCTCGATACGGATCCAGTGGTACTGGACGTTCTGGCGGTCGGTGATGTCCGCGGTGCCGCGGGCGAATTCCTGGGAGATCTCACCGACGACGCGGAGCTGCTCTGTGGTCAGCCGGCCGCCGTCGATGCGCACGCGCAGCATGAAGTAGCGATCGTCCAGCTCCTCCGGTTCCAGGATCGCGGTCTTGCCGCCGTCGATCCCCGGCTTGCGCTGGGTGTAGAGGCCCCACCAGCGCATCCGCCCGCGCAGATCGGCGCCGTCGATCGAGTCGAAACCGCGGTGGGCGTAGATCGTCTCAATGCGTGTCCGCACATTGAGACCGTCATCGTCCTTCTTGGTCTGCTCGTTGGCGTTGAGCGGTGTGAAGTGACCCTTGGCCCACTGGCCCTCGCCGCGGTGGCGGCCGGCCTTGCGGCGGGTCGATGCAGCGCTCGCGCGTTCTGGGGTGGCGGCCATGGGGTTTACGTCCTTCGGGGGCGGTCAAAGGTGCGGGATTCGGCGGAGGGCGCACGTCTGACCTGCGAAGCTGCAGGTGTCCCCGGCACGGCGCAGCAGCGTGTGCGGCAGGGCGGGTCAGGTGTGCACGCTCGTCCGCAACGATGGGGACGGCGGTCGGTACGACGCTCGAAACGGCGGTGCTGAGACTGTCAGCCCGCCGGACAGATGGCGCTGGACATGCGGCCGAGGTCGACATGGCGCCGACTCACCAAGGCAATTCCAGCTCGAGACATGGCGAAAGCGTGTCATGGCACTCTCAGGAGCGTCCACCGGCATCCATTATGTGGACAGCGATGTCCCATTCTGCGAGACGATGTGGTGAGGGTCACGCGCCCCTACGCACCGGGCCACGGGCCGGGAGCCGGCGTCTCCGGCTCCTCGGCGGTCGAGGTGTCGAAGAGCCGGAAGCCGCGACGCCGGTAGTTGTCCAGCGCGAACGGCCCGTCCTTGCTGCAGGTGTGCACCCAGACGCGCTTGGTCGGGGCGATCTGCGGATGGCGTTCGGCCAGGTCCCACGCGCGGGCCGTGCCCTCGCTCAGAAGATGGCCGCCGATGCGGCGGCCGCGGAATGCGGGGATCAGACCGAAGTAGGCGATCTCGACGACACCTTCGCCCTGGGCCTCCAGTTCGATGTACCCGGCCGGGGTCCCGTGGTCGTACGCGACCCAGGTCTCCACACCCGGCCGGTCCAGGAACGCCTGCCACCGCTCGTACGTCCAGCCCAGCCGGTCGGTCCAGGTCACGTCGCCGCCGACAGCCGTGTAGAGAAAGCGGCTGAACTCGGGCGAGGCGACCTCGGAGCGGGCGACGCGGACACCGCTGTCCACCGCCGGCGGGTCCGCGGGCGCGAGGTCGGCGGGCGAGGTCTGCTCCAGGGACCAGGTGGTGACCATGATGCTCATGGACCACAGCCAACCACGGCCGTGTGTGCGGTCCCACTCGGGCCCGGGTTCCGGCGTCCCGGTCCGGGCCCCGGCGCGGGGTGTGATGCATCATGCTCGCCGGGACCCGCACGGGTGTCTCACATTCCGGACGACAGGATGTGCGCCGGTCATCCGGGCCCGGGTCGTCGGTCATCCGGGCCCGGGTCGGCGGTCATCCGGGCCCGGGTCGGCGGACGTCCGGGCCCGGGTCGGCGGACGTCCGGGCCCGGGTCGGCGGACGTCCGGGCCCGGGTCGTCGGTCATCCGGGCCCGGGTCGTCGGTCATCCGGGCCCGGGTCGGCGGACGTCCGGCCCGGATCAGCGGACGTGGGTCATCCGGGCGAAGACGACCACGTTTCCGGCGTAGCCCTTCGCCTTGGAGAAACCGCCACCACACGTTATGACGCGCAACTCCGGCCTGCCCGTGTCCCCGTAGACCCGTCCGGCGGGGAACTGCTGCTTGTCGAACACCTCGATGCCGTAGATCTCGAAGACCGCCGTACGGCCGTCCTGCCGGTTCACCTCCACCGTGTGGCCCTTCTTGAGGGCGCCGAGGTTGTAGAACACGACGGGCCCGGCCTTGTTGTCCACATGCCCGACGATGACCGCGGTCCCGTTCTCGCCGGGAGTGACGCTGTCCTTGTACCAGCCGGCCAGGTTCTTCTCCGTCGCCGGAGGCGAGGCGACCCATCCCTCGGGGTCGAGGCCGACCTGCATCAGCGGTGCGTCGACCCGGATTGCGGGGATGGCGACGCGGCTCGGGAGGGATGTGCCCAGCGCCTCGGGCACCGGCTTCTTCGGCGCGCTCCTCGCCGGCGCCGGCGAGGACGCGGTACGGGTGTCCGCCGCGGACTCGGAGGTCGGCTGCGGCGGACCCGACTCCTGAGCGACGCCGTTCCGTATGAGAGCCACACCGATGAGGAGGGCGAGGATTATCAAACCCCAGGGCGAGCGCTTCTTGCGTACCGGCGCATAGGCGCCGCGGCCGGGGCGGTTCCTGGAAAACATCTGTCTCCCCCTTGGCGTGATCCGTGTTGTCCCATTGGTGGCGATTGGTTCTCTCGGCACGCTAGGGCGCGGTGGTTGGCACGGCGACCAGGGGCGGGCGAACGGGTGGCGTGCGCGCTGCGGGCGGGAGAGCCCCACCCGGCCGGAGCATCGCCGCATGCGCGCCGGGCCGGGGCGGGCCAGCGTAGGAACATGTACGCCTCCCGGGCCGTCGTGGCCGCCGCCGTCGCCGTGGTCGCTGCCGGCCTGCCCGCCGCCGGCCTGTCCGCTCCGCCCGCGGCCGCGGAGCCGAGCCGGCCCGGCCCGGGCGACATCGTCGTCACACCGAGGACGGTGAAGCAGGGCGACACGGTCACGATCACGGTCGGGGGCCGGAGCTGCCGCGGTACGGGCCGCGCCTATGACGCGATCGTCGAGTCCAACGCCTTCCCGCGCACCCGGCTCACGGGGCAGCGCGGTACGTCGTCCTCGGTCGCCCGGCCCCGGATCTTCGCGGCCGTCGAACCCGGTATGCACACGGTCGCGGCAACGTGCGGCGGCTGGACCGTCACGGGCGGACGCTTCCGGGTGGAGCCGCGCGATGGTGGACGGACCGGGGAGGACCGGGTCGCGGGCGGCGCCAACCGGCAGGAGAAGGCGGGGAAGGCGGGGAAGGCGGAGAAGGCCGGCGGGCCGAAGGGGAAGGGCGACCGGGCGGCGAAGGAGCGTGAGGCCGGGAAGGGCGGCACGAGCGCGCCGGGTGCAGGAGCCGCGCAAGGTGCCGACGCCGTCGTTCCTCCACACGGCGTTGCCACCGCCGCGCCGCCGCCCGAGCGCAGCGCCCCGGCGATTCCGCAGAGGCCGGTCCGTGCCGGTGTCGGCGGCGGTTCGCAGCGGGTGCCTCCCGTCACCGTCGCGCTGGGGGTCGGTCTGGTCTCGGCGTCGCTCGCGGCCGGCGGCTACTACCTCATCCGCCGGCGGCCGTCGGACCTGACCCCGTAGGTCACTCGGCCCCGCTCCGAACCCTGTTCACCAGGAGCCTCGTTGGCCTGGACGCGCGCGGCACCCCCGACATCAGCCGCCCGTCGGACCTGACCCCGTAGGTCACTCGGCCCCGCTCCGAACCCTGTTCACCAGGAGCCTCGTTGGCCTGGACGCGCGCGGCGCCCCCGACATCAGCCGCCCGTACCGCCTCTGCCGCCGGTACCGTCCGTGCCGCCCGTACGGTCCGTGCCGCCCGTTGCGACCGTACTGCCCCTGCCACCCGTCCCGCCCCTGCCGCCGGCGCCCGGCGGGGGCCCGCCCCCCGGCGCACGCGCCGCGATCAGCGCCGGAGCCGTCGAGTGCGGCAGCAGGTCCGCGGCGTCCCGCGGGGTGAGCAGCTCGACCCGCACCCCCTCGGCGAAGCGGTACGGGCGGTGGTCGAGCACTCCGGCCAACGTCCGCCGTACGCGCGACAGTTCGGCCCGCACCGTCACCTGGCGATCGGGTTCACCGAAGAGATCTCCGGCGAGCTGCGATGCCGTACGGCCCTCGGGATGGCACGCCAGGACATACAGCAACTCCGCGTGTCGCGGCGACAGTTCCTGGCTCCAGCTGCCCGCCGCGCCCGTGACGGACAGCGATGGCTGCCCGGACCGGCGCAGATCCAGGACGACCCGGCTCGGCTCGGCGCCGTCACCGTCCCCGAGGGTGACGGCGTCCTCGACGCGCAGCAGCCAGCCGTCCGGCAGCGGTTCCGCAGTGCATGTGCCCAGCGCGGGGATCCAGACCCGGCCGGCCCGGACGGACTTGGGAAGCTGCACCCGGTCCAGGGGCAGCATGCCGGTCACCCCGGCCGTCCACCCGGCGCGGTCCACCGCCAGCGCTCGGCCGCCCACCCGGGCCAGGACCGGCGCGGCCACCGCCCTGAGCCGGTCGACGGCCACCCGGTGCTGCTCGCGCAGTTCGCCCTCGGCGACCCGGGCGACCGCGGTGACCAGGGCGAGCGTCGAGGGATGGATCGCGGCGGCGGGGCCGGTCACGTTGACGACGCCCAGCAGCCGCCCGTCGCGCGGGTCCCGTACGGGCGAGGCCGCGCACGAGAGGGTGTGGAAGGCGCGGACGAAGTGCTCGGCGGAGTGGACCTGCAGGGGGGACCGGGAGACCAGCGCGGTGCCGATGGCGTTGGTGCCCGCCACCTCCTCGGCCCAGCTCGCGCCCACGCAGAAGCCGAGCTGGTCGGCCTTCCGCTGGACTGCCGCGTTGCCGTCCCGCCACAGCAGCCGGCCCTCGGCGTCACTGACCACCATCATGTGCCAGGCCTCGTCGGCCTCCGCCATCAGACCCTCGCGCAGGGTCTGCAGCACCGAGGCGAGCGGGGTGGAGCGGCGCCGGTGCTCGACCTCGTCCAGGCCCAACAGGCCCGAGTGGCCGCCCTGGTCGGGGTCGACACCGTGCCGAAGGACCCGGTGCCACGACTCGTCGATCACCTTGCGAGGGGTGAACCGCGCCGGCGTGCCGGCCAGCGCGGCCGCCCGCACGCCGCTGAGGAGTCGGGTGGCATGGCGGGTTCCCATGGCCGACAGCCGGGCCATGTCCAGCGGTTCGTCGTTCACGGATCCGGTCTCCGAGATGGACAGGGAGGGCGATCGATGCGGGAAAGGGCGGGTCCGGGCAGTTCTGCTCGCCTTGTGGCGTCGTGCTCTCCATATGGTGCCGCCGGTCGCCGCGACTGCGCGGGTACTTGGCGTAATTGCTGCAACCCTCCGCAACGTTTGTGCGCGACGGCGGAAGCGCACCAGAGTGGGGCACGTACGCGGACGGGGGTGGTGCCGTGTCGGCGCGGCGCCACCCCGGTTCGGGGGCGGACGGCTCCTTCGGATGCCTCCCCCGGATCCTCAGAGCGGCACGCGCGCACGCTCCACGACCGACGCCAGGTCCAGAGTGTGCGGAAGCGTGCCGAACGAGCCGCCCCAGTCGCCGCCCAGTCGCGAGGCGCAGAACGCGTCCGCGACTTCGGGCGGCGCGTACCGTACGAGCAGCGAGCCCTGGAGCGTGAGCGCCATCCGCTCCACCAACCGCCGCGCCCGTGCGTCGATCCCGCTCAGATCGGCGAGTTCGGTGAGCATGTCCTTGATGGCGTCGTCGAGACGGTGGTCGGCGCCGCGAGCCTGTCCGAGTTCGGTGAGGAACGCGTCGAGGGCGGCGGGTTCGCGTTGAAGCGCACGCAGCACATCCAGCGCCTGGATGTTGCCCGCGCCCTCCCAGATGGAGTTCAGCGGCGATTCGCGCAGCAGCCGCGGCATGCGGGACTCCTCCACGTAGCCGTTGCCGCCCAGGCATTCCAGAGCCTCGACCGCCACCGGGGTGCAGCGCTTGGTCACCCAGAACTTGGCGGCCGGGACCGCGATGCGCAGCAAATGCCGCTCCGCTTCCGTCCCCGCGTCGTACGCGGCGGCCAGCCGCAGCGCAAGGGTCGTCGCCGCCTCGGACTCCAGCGCCAGATCCGCCAGGACGTTGCGCATCAGGGGCTTGTCGACGAGCAGCCCGCCGAAGGCGCTGCGGTGCGCACTGTGGTGCACGGCCTGTACCACTGCCTGGCGCATGACCGACGCCGCCCCGGTCACGCAGTCCAGCCGCGTCGCCGCGACCATGCCGATGATGGTGGCGATGCCGCGGCCCTCCTCGCCGACCCGGCGTGCCCACGTCGTCCCGTCGAACTCGACCTCGGCGGAGGCGTTGGAGCGGTTGCCGAGCTTGTTCTTGAGCCGCTGGATGCGGAAGTGGTTGAGGGTGCCGTCCGGCAGCACGCGGGGGAGCAGGAAGCAGGTCAGGCCGCCCGCGGGCCCGCCACGGGAGGCGCCCTCGGGCACCTGGGCCAGCACCAGGAAGCCGTCCGACATGGGAGCGGAGCAGAACCACTTGTGGCCGGTGAGGGCGTACTCGCCCTCGGCGGCGAGCGGCTCGGCCCGCGTGGTGTTGGCGCGTACGTCGGAGCCGCCCTGCTTCTCGGTCATCGCCATGCCGACGAGGGCGCCCGGTTTCCGGTCGACGGGCCGGAGCTCCGGCACGTAGATCCGTGAGGTCAGTCGCGGCTCCCAGGCGGCAGCCAGCTCCGGCTCGGTGCGCAGGGCGGGGACCGCGGCGTGTGACATGGACACCGGACAGCCGTGGCCGGGGTCGTTCTGCGTCCACACAAGGAAGGCGGCCGCGCGCCGCACGTGCCCGCCGGGGCGGGTCCAGGCGTCCGTCAGCCCGTGGGAGACGGCCTTGCGCAGGAGGCGGTGCCAGGCGGGATGGAACTCGACCTCGTCGACGCGGTGGCCGTAGCGGTCGTGCGTGTGCAGCACCGGTGGGTTCTCATTGGCCTGGTCGCCCCACTCCTGCGCCTGCGCGGAACCCGCGGCCCGCCCCAGCTCCCCGAGCTCCTCCCGGACCTCCTCCAGCCGCTCCGGTGCGGTGTGCCGGGCCACGGCCTCGCCGAGCGCGGCGTCGGCTCCGAAGACGTCGTAGCCGGTGAGCGGCGGAGCTTGATTGGTGACGGTGTGAGTCGAGGCTCCCATGACAGATACGTTAAGGAGGTGCGAGCAGCAGAGTCATCCCCCAGGCGGTCGACGAGCCGCTGGCGCAGGGCACGCGCCCTTTATCCGCATGTGTCCAAACGGCGAGTGGCCTGGCTGCTGCTGAAGGACACGGTCAACTCCTGTGTGGAGTACCGGATTCTGGGTTTGGCCGCCGAGGCGGCGTTCTTCACGCTGCTGTCGCTGCCGCCGCTGCTGCTGGGCCTCATCGGGCTGCTCGGCTATCTCGACGACTGGACCGGCACCGACACGATCGACAGCATCCGGCAGAACATCCTCACCGCCTCGGGGACCGTGCTCTCCGACCGCGGCGTGGAGGAGATCGCCCGGCCCCTCCTGAACGACGTCACCCGGGGCCGCCCCGACGTCATCTCGCTGGGCTTCGCCCTCGCCCTGTGGTCCGGTTCCCGGGCGGTGAACGTCTTCATCGACACGATCACCGTGATGTACGGGCTCGACGGGGTCCGCGGCATCGTCAAGACCCGACTGGTCGCCTTCCTGCTGTACCTGATCGGCCTGGGCGTGGGGGCGGTGGTGCTGCCGCTGATGGTGGCGGGCCCGGATGCGGTGATGGACGTCGTGCCGTGGAGCGAGGGGCTGGTACGGGTCCTGTACTGGCCGTTGGTCCTCGTGCTGTCCGTGGCCTTCCTGACCACGCTCTACCACGTTTCCGTACCCGTACGGTCACCGTGGGTGGAGGACATCCCCGGTGCGCTGGTGGCCCTGGCGATGTGGGTCCTCGGCAGCTTCCTGCTGCGGATCTACCTCATCAACACCGTCGAGGGGCCGACGATCTACGGATCGCTGGCCGCGCCCGTGGCCGTCCTGCTGTGGATCGGCGTCTCGGCGTTCGCCGTACTCGTCGGGGCGGCGGTCAACGCGGCGATCGACCGGGTGTGGCCGTCGGTCGCGACCGCCGCGGCGCGCGAGGCGAACGAGCGTGTCCGTGAGGCCGCGGCCGAGGAGCTGATCGCCCGGGCGGCGGCGCAACGGGCGGCCAGGGCCCGCCTGGACGACTCCGAGGAGGAGTGGGAGGAGGACGATCCGGAGGAGGGTGACAGCGAGCCGCCGTCCGAATTCCCCGAGCGGTGGGCCCAGTTCCTGCCCCCGGAGGACGTCAGGGCGCGGCTGCACGCCAAGCGGGACGAGTAGCGGACCGATCGACCGGACCGATCGACCGGACCGGGCGCGCGGCGGGGCCCGCAACGGTGCCGGACCGGCAGCGGGTGCGAGCCGGGGGCGGATGCGGGCGGGTGCGGGCGGGTGCGGGCGGTCAGCGGACGTGACGGGAGAGGAGCTGGGCCGCGCGGGGCGCCTCCTCGTGCATCAGCCGACCCACGAGCGCCCCGCCGAACACGACGACCCCGACGCCCACCAGCCACGACTGGACCACCAGAACCGTCCCGAAGGGGCCGTAGGTCACGGCACTGGACGCGATGAGCGGCGAGAACACCAGCCGGGAGAAGACCCGCAGTCCGATCAGGCCGATGGCCGTGGAGACCGCGCCGGGCAGCAGCGCACCCCAGCCGACCCGGCCCCCGAGCAGCAGGCGTTGCGACCACCAGAAGAACAGCACGGCGCTCAGCGCCGCGCTGAGGAAGTGCCACAGGGTCCGCAGGAAGTCGCTGGTCGTCGGCTGGCGGTCCTGGGTGATCTGGGCCGACACGAAGAGATAGCCGATCAGCGCGGCCAGCCAGATCATGTGCCGCCACATGGTGTGCCAGCGCGCAGCCGACAGCTCCCACACCTTCTCGTAGCCGGTCTGGACGGCCGAACCGAACGTCAGGCCGAAGACGCAGAGCGCGGCGAGACCGAACGCCGTCGTGGCCTCCAGCGCCTGCCGCGGCGAGGCGAACAACTCCTCGACGTCGGCCTGGGCACGCGTCGAGACTCCGAGACCCTCGCTCAGCCACTCGGCGAAGCCCTGGCCGTTCGCCGGGTCGACCGCGGCGACGACGATGAGCAGCGGCACCAGCGTGAGGAATCCGAGCGCGGCGAACCCCATCGAGCGGTGCATCAGCTCCATGTCGCCGGCCCGCTGCCATCCGCGGGCCGCGGCGGAGCGGAGGAGTCCGTGATACAGCCTCCTCCACGCCGATGCGCCGCCCTCGGCCCCGGAAGAGTTCTCGCGCATGGAATGTCGCTACCCCGTGGGCATCACCGGAGTGCGACGGGGCACGGAGAGACCCCGGAATGGCTCAGACGTACGGACGCGGGGCTGGACGCGGGGACGGCCCGGCCGGAGAAGGCTGGGCCGCGGGCGGGCTCGGGCGTACGGCCCGGGGGGATGCATTGCGGGGCTCAGACCGTGAGGCGCTCGCCCGGAGCGATGACCCGTACCTCCGTTCCGGGCGCTGCCACCCGTGCGGCGCGGACGTAGTTCTGCGGATCCCGATCGGCCTTGGTGATCAGCCGGTCCCCGACCGGCCCGCTGGAGTACGCGTAGTGGTGCGGTACCGCCACCCGCGGCCGCAGCCACGAGGTCAGGGTGGCCGCCTCCTGCGCGCTCATCACCACCTGCCGGTTGAACAGCGGGCGCAGCCGTAGACCGTTGGTCGGGACGAGCAGCAGATCGATGTGGGGGAAGCGCCCGGCCAGCTCCTGCAGTTCGGGGACCAGCAGGGTGTCCCCGGCGAAGTAGACGGTCTGCCCGCCGCCTTGGACGACAAAGGTGACCTCGTACACCTTGTGCCGGGCCGGGACGGCGGTGACGGTCAGGTCCTCGAGGCGGAACGAACCGCCGCTCGCGCCGTCACCGGTGCCGTCCGTCCGCCCGGCCCGCCCCGCATGGGCGCCGAGCCGGGTGCTCTCCCAGGGGTAGAGGGCGCGGACCTCGCGGAATCCGGCTCTCCTGGCCCGTTCGACGACGGGCGCCGCGACGAGCATCGGCACGTCCTTGTCCCGATAGGACGCGAACGCCTCGAGGTCGCAGTGGTCGTAGTGGTGGTGGCTGATGAGGACGGCGTCCAGGTCGGGCAGGTCCGCCACGCCGAAGGCGATCGGCTCCCCGGGGTGGTAGGCCGTCCGCTCGCTGAACCAGGGGTCCGTGAGCAGCGTCAGACCGCCGATCTCGATCAGAAGGCAGCTGTGGGTGACCCTGGTGACGGCGAGTGGTGCGTCCATGGCCTCCTCCCGGGTGCGCGGAAGGCCTCTCCCTACCCAGTCTCACACCATGGCCGCGCCGCCGCCTCCGGCGGAAGGTCACTCCTCGTTGCTCTTGCTGATCTCCCAGAAGCGCGGGACGGTCGAGGCATCGAGGCTCCAGGCGATACCGAACACGTTGTCCCGGGCCACCGCGTACTGCTTGCCCTGCCACAGCGGCAGTACGGGCAGGTCGTCGGCGACGATGGACTGTATCTCCGCGAACTTCCCGGTGGTCACGAGCCGGTCGGGCTGGGCCACCGTCTCGGGGATGAGCTTGTCGACGATGCGCTTCGACAGGTAGTTGTTCGCGACGATGTTGTTCCGGCTGAAGAACGGCGAGATGAAGATGTCGGGGTCCGGGTAGTCGGGCACCCAGCCCTTGACGTAGGCACCGTACTTGCCCTTGGCGATGCCCTTTTCGTACGCGTCGAGGGGGACGCTCTTCACGTCGACGTCGAACAGCCCGCTCGCGTTGAGCTGCCGGGCGACCTCCTTGACCGCGGGCACGGTGCTGGCCCCGAAGCGTATGGGGGTGGCCCACAGCGTCAACTCGACCTTGCCCTTGATGCCGTCCTTGCGCAGCGTGGAGGCCGCCTTCTCCTGCTGCGGCCGGTCACCGTACTTGTCGAAGAACGGCGTCTTGTGACCGGTGATCCCGGCGGGGATGACCGAGTACAGCGGCTTGGCGGTGCGCTGGTACACATCGCGCACCAGGGCCTGGCGGTCGACGAGGTACGCGATGGCCTTGCGGACGCCGAGCTTGCCCGCCACCGGATCACGCATGTTGAAGACCAGGTGCATCACCTCGGCGCTGGCGCCGTCGACGACTTCCACTCCCCGCCGGTCCGAGTCGGTCGCGGTCTCCAGTTCGTGAATGTCCTGCGCCGCCAGGCCGCGGTAGGCGAAATCCACAGTGCCCTTCTGCACCGCCTTGCGCAGACCGGCCTGGTCGCCCTCGAAGAACTTCATCGTCATGCCGGAGTTCCGGACGTCGGCTTCGCCCTTGTATCCCTCGTTGACGGAGAAGACGGCCTTCTTCCGGTCGAACGAATCCAGTGTGTAAACGCCGGAACCGACGACCTTGCCGTCCGTGCGCAGTTTGTCCGCCGGGTACTCCGTGTGGTCGACGATCGCGCCCGCACTCGAGGCGATCTTCATGGGGAACGTGGCGTCGGAGTGCTTGAGATGGAAGACGACCGTCTTGCCGTCCGGGGTCTCCACCCGGTCCAGGGACTGGAGGAGATAGGACGGGCCTTTGGGGTCCTTGATCTTCAGCGTGCGCTTGAAGGAGTACGCGACGTCCTCGGACGTGAGGCTGTTGCCGTTGCTGAACTCCAGCCCGTCCTTCAGCTCACAGCGGTACACAGTGCTGTTGCCGTCGGTGAAGGAACAACTGTCCGCGGCTTCCGGCTGGGGGGTGTTGGAGCCGCGCGGGAAACTGATCAGAGACTGGAAGACGTTGTTGAACACCATCCAGGAACCGACGTTGTAGCCCGAGGCCGGGTCGAGGGACTGCACCTGGTCGGTCGTCCCCATGACGACCGCCTCCCCCTCGCTGCCACTGCCGGCCTCTCCCGCACCGCACCCCGTCAGCAATCCAGCGACTGTTCCCGCTCCGAGCAGACCTGCCAGCCACCGGCGACGTATCCACAACTGCACGTTCTTCACACTTTCCGTTCGCCTACCGGTGCGCCCATGCACCGTGGGGGGAGTCGGCGGCCGCTCTCGGTCACCCGAACTCCCTGATTGGGGTGGAAATTCGGGAAACTGCTCCCCGGAGAAGAGCGGATCCGATCCCATACCGTAGACGCCGTACTGACTCGCAGTACAGCCGGGGGCAGAACTCGTTTGCCGGACGGCAAGGCGAATCGCCGAGGGCCGCCGGAGCCGTCACGGGGAAGGCCACCGAAAAACCATTGGCGCCCCCGTACAGCGCCGGATTAGGCTTCGCGAGACCCCGGCGGGGGCCTTATATGGGGCCCCGCCATCCAGTCGTAGAAGACCGGGAGGTGAGGACTGATGACCGTCGTTGCGATGAGCGCTTCCCGCATCCAGAAGACCATCGATCCCACCTCCGTGGTCTCCGGCTGACCGACGGCCCGCCGCCGCTGCAGGCCCGCCGTCCCGCTCGCCGAGGGACCACCCCCTCGAAGGGTTCATCCCGTTGAACAACCACACTTCGCACCTGCTCGCGCCCTACGGCTGGGACAGCGGGTTCGCCGAAGACTTCTTCCCCTACGCCGACCGCGGCCTCCTGCCCGCGCGGATCGTGCGGGTCGACCGCGGCCGCTGTGACGCGGTCATCGCCGGCCCCGGTGGCGAGGGAGTCCTGACCGTACGGGCCGACACCGCGCCCGTGTGGTCACCCGACCCGCTGCGGATCGCCTGCACCGGCGACTGGGCGGCGCTCGACCCCGACCAGCAGGTTGTACGGGCGTTGCTGCCGCGCCGTACCGCGTTCCTTCGCTCGGCATCCTCCAAGAAGTCGGAAGGACAGGTCCTCGCCGCGAACGTGGACCACGCCCTCATCGCCGTCTCCCTCGCCGCCGAACCGGACCTCGGCCGGATCGAGCGGTTCCTCGCCCTGGCCTGGGAGAGCGGGGCGCGGCCGCTGGTCGTCCTGACCAAGACCGACGTCGTACCGGACGCGTCCGGGCTCGCATATCTGATCGCCGACACGGAGGCGACGGCTCCCGGCGTCGATGTCCACGCGGTCAGCGCGGTGACCGGGGAGGGGATGCACGTGCTCGCCGCCTCGCTCGGGGGCGGCACGGCAGTTCTGCTCGGCCAGTCCGGCGCGGGCAAGTCCACCCTCGCCAATGCCCTGTTGGGCGAGGACGTCCAGGAGGTCCGGAGCACGCGCGACAGCGACGGCAAGGGGCGGCACACCACCACCACCCGCGATCTGCTGCCGCTGCCCGGCGGTGGCGTGCTGATCGACACCCCGGGGCTGCGGGGCGTCGGACTGTGGGACGCGGAAGCGGGGGTCGGTCAGGTCTTCGCCGAAATCGAGGTGCTCGCCCGCGCGTGCCGTTTCCACGACTGCGCGCACACCGTGGAACCGGGCTGCCGTGTGATGGAGGCGCTGGAGAGCGGCGAACTCCCGGAGCGCAGGCTGGAGAGCTACCGCAAACTGCTGCGCGAGAACGAGCGGCTCGCCGCCCGCACGGACGCCCGGCTGCGGGCGGAGATCCGCCGGGACTGGAAGCAGAAGCAGGCGCTGGGGCGTCACATGATGGAGCGGAAGCGGGGGAGGTACCGCTGACGGGTGGGACTTGGCCCTGGGCCCTGGGCCCTGGTGCTGGGGTTCCGGGGCCTGGTGCTGGGGCTTGGTGCTGGGGTTCCGGGGCTTGGTGCTGGGATCTGAGCGGGGGTGCCCGGGGTAGTGAAGTCCGCTTGTGCGGCGGCCGGTTGGCACGGGTGGCACACGCCTCCGGCCGGGACGACTCGTCTCCTCGCGCAGCCGCAGGGGACGCGGATGCAGAGGTGGTGGGCATTCGCCTCACCCGTACGGTCCGGGCCGTGCAGGGTGGGTGGGGCCGCGCTCAGGTCTCGAGGCCCCAGCTGTGGATCTTCCGCGGATGGATGCGGATGACCTCCTCGCTGAAGTGCGGGCCGAGCTGGTGCGGACCCACGAGCAGCTCCGCCTCGCCGCGGATCTCCACACCCCGTACCGCCCATGGGCGCACGCTGGCGAGGTCGTCGACGACCAGAGCAATCTTCGGATTCGCTTGCAGATTGCGCCACTTCTTGGTGGCGCCCATGCGGTAGCCGCCGATCAGGATCGTCCCGTCCTCCTGCGGGAAGAACCCGACGGGGTTCGCCTGGGGCTGCCCCGTCGGGTCCACGGTCGCCAGACGCCCCAGGTGCTGGGTCTTCAGATACGCGCGTTCGGCCTCGCTCAGTTCCGTCATGGCGACAGGATCACACCGCCCTGGCCAACCCGCATCGGCAGCCGGACCGAGGTCCTCGTGCAGCCCGTCATGGGCCGGGCGGGACGGACCCGACCCGAGCCGTACGGCGTGCGGCGTGGGGCGTACGGCGTACGGCGTGGGCCGTGCGGCATGCGGAGTGGGGCTTGCGGCGTGGGCGTGCGGTCACGGCGCGTACACGTGTGCGCCTGCCCCCGGTCGCGTGCCAGGTGGTCACCCCGCGGCCACCGCGCCGGTCCACGCGCCCACGACGAGCAGGCAGGCGAAGAGCTCGATGAGCAGGCCGAGCCCGATCGCCCGCATCGCGGCCCGGGTCGACGCC
Organism: Streptomyces sp. NPDC051776; assembly: GCF_040681345.1. Lineage (NCBI taxonomy): Bacteria > Bacillati > Actinomycetota > Actinomycetes > Kitasatosporales > Streptomycetaceae > Streptomyces > Streptomyces sp. NPDC051776. Next base: position 89,440 of record NZ_JBFAYQ010000003.1, read on the forward strand.
CAGGCGTTCCCGTGGTCGCCGAGCCGCGCCCGCTCGGCGCCGTAGATCCCGGCCACGAATCCGATCACCGCGCCCACGACGGGCAGCAGGAAGAACCCCACGACCCCCGCCGCCCCTCCCGTGTAGAGCGTCTGCCAGGGGATCCCCGCGTCTTTCATCCGGCGCGCGGGAAGCAGCCACTTGAGCGCCTGGTTCAGCAGAAGGACTGCCGTCGCGCCCATCAGCACCCACCAGGCGAGCGCCGTCTTCTCGGTGAGAGCCCACCACACCGCTCCGGCCCACACGACCGGGGGGCCGGGGGCACCGGGGATCAGTACGCCGAGGAGGCCGAGCAGCATCACCAGTCCGACCGCGACCAGTTGCCAGGTCCCCATGGGCCCAGCGTGCCGGAATGCGACGGACAGCGCTTCCCAGAAGGAAGTGCCCGCGGAGGCCGGTGGGGACGCGCCGTCGACGGGTGGTCGGCACGCGGCTCGGTAGGTGGTCGGCACGCGGCTCGGTAGGTGGTCGGCACGCGGCTCGGTAGGTGGTCGGCACGGCGGCTCGGTAGGTGGTCGGGACCCGGCTCGGTGCGTGGTCGGGAGGCTGCACAGCAGGTTGGTCGGGAGCTGGCTCGGGGGGCCCGTCCGGGGCCCGGCTCGACCGGCTGTCGGGGTGCGGCTCGACCGGCTCTCGGGGTGCCGCTCGTCCGGCGGTCCGGGCCCGGCTCGGGTTCGCCCCTACCGCCCGTCCGTGCGGGGGTCCTCGCGTGCCACCCAGCCCAGCTCGTACGCGTGCCAGCCGAGCTGCAGCCGCGTGGACACCCCCGTCAGTTCCATGAGCCTCTTCACCCTGCGCTGCACGGTGCGCAGCCCCAGATCGAGCTGTTTCGCCACGCTCGCGTCGGTCAGCCCGGCGAGCAGTAGGGAGAGAACCTCCAGGTCGGTGGCGTCCGGCCCGTCGGCCCCGCCCTCGTACGGGACGCCATCGGCGCCCAGGTGCAGGGGGAGGGCCTCGCGCCACACCCGCTCGAACAGGCCCGTCAGCGATTCGAGCAGTCCGCTGGCGTGGACGACCACAGCGGATGGCTCGGAGGCGCGGCGCGTCAGCGGGACCATCGCGAGGGCGCCGTCCGCGATGACGAGCTTGGTGGGGACGCGGTCGATCACCCGTACCTGTTCCCGGCGGCCGAGCGCCGCCCTCAACTCGGTGATCCCTGAAGGCCCGGAGAGGACGTCGCGCTCGATCACCACGCGATAGCCGACGCCGCGGTTGGACGCACGCTCCTCCGCGTCGTTGTCCATGCCCCGCACCGTGGTCGGCCTCCCCGTGACCAGCGCGCAGACCTCCTTGGTGGCGCCGAGCTGCAACTGCAGGAACCGGTGGGCGACGGCGCCCGCGCCCGTCACGACCTCGACCAGATCGTGCACTGCCGGTTCGGCGGCCTGGGCCCGGTACTCCTCGGTGAGGAGCGCCGCCGCGAGTTCGGCCTGCTCCAGTTCATGGCGCTGCTGCCGCAGCAGTGCACCCAGCGCGACCGCGGGCGGGGCGGCCACCCAGCGGCCGGGGCGGGCGGAGGACTGAGCGGCGAGTCCGTGCCGTTCGAGACGCCGCAGGGTGAGGGCGGCCTCGTCCTCCGGCAGCGTCAGCCGGTGCGCGAGATCGGAGACCTCGGCGGCGCCGAGTCCGACCAGCGTGCGGTACGCCGACTCCTGTATTGCGTCGAGACCGATCGCGCTCAGCATGTGACTCCCCTGGATCCCCTGGGCACCCGGTACCGCGTGGTGTTGCGGCGGTATCGCGTGGCGATGGTGGCGGAAATGAGCCACGGCGCAAACCCGCCGCGAGCATCATCCCCGCAAGGGCGGCCACTCTGCCAAGGTGTCGGAACTGTGGTACAGGCCAACGCCCCGTCAGCCGCTGCGCCCTGCGGAGCCGTGCGCCGGAGGTGACGGCCCCGCCACGGTGACGCTGCCGGACGGGTCCTGCCGTGGGGGAAGGGCCCGTCCGGCGTCCGCGGCCCGATGGCCCGGCCGCCCCGCGTCCCGGTACACAGGTGCCGTGCGGGAGGGCCCTGCACCCCGATGGCCCGGCGCACTTCTGCGGTTCGCAAGCGCGGGCGAGCCCGCGCGCCCTTCCCGACACGGCTCGGCAGTGGACAATTGAGGGCATGAGCCAGCCCGGGGAGCGGCGCCACGAGGACGACTGGTGGCGGGAGTTGTACGACGAGGGCACGCCGGACACGGGGCCCGCGCCCGGAACGGACTCGGTGGACGACCGCTTCGACTCCGCGGCGCGGGCGGTCGGGGCGACGAACACTCCGTCACCAGGCGTGCTGCCCTGGGACTCGGCGGCGGGGGCTCAGCCGGTCCCGGAGAACGCGGGGGCGACGGACCGGGGGTCGAGGGGCGGACGGGAATCGGCCGCTCCGTCACCTGAATCGGCCGCTCCGTCACCTGACGATGCGTCGCCCTATGGGCTGTCACAGAGCCCGAAGGAACGGAGAGTTGAGGCAAAGAACACGTCAACAACCTTCTCGTCGCCGTGTGTTGCCTCGGACGCCCAGTCACAAAGCGACCCACCGGCGGGCGCGATGTCTCCCGGGAACCCGGCACACGGCGGCGACCCGCTCGGGGGCTTGCCGTCCGACGCGTCCTCGCCCGGCGGCTCTTTCCCCAGGGGCTCTTTCCCCGGCGGATCCTTCCCGGGCGGCTCTCCGCCCGGTGGCACGGCGCACAGCGCCGACCCGTCCTGTGGTCCGGCCGTGGGCCTTCCTCCCCGGGGAACGGTGCCCTCCGCGCCTGATCTCCCGCAGCGCGCGGCCGAGGAAGGCGAGTGGTGGCAGACCGCGCCCCCCATGGTGGACTCATCCCAGGGCGGGCCACGGCCCGAGGCGTGGCCCGAGCCGACGTGGCCGCCCCGCGACTGCCCGGGCGCCCGCCCGCCGGTGCAGCGGACGTCACTGGCACGCCCTCCGCACCCGCGGGTACCGGAGAGGGGCGCCCGCCCCCTCCAGCCGCGGCGGGAGTGGTGGCAGGGGGTCGCCCCCGCCCCAGGGGCCCCGCCCGGGACCCGGATTCCCGCCCACCGGCCGCTCCTTCCCCCGACCCGGGCGCCCTGGGAGCCTCCGACGAGGGATGCGGGGGGCTCGTACGACACCCAGGCGCCGGAGCCGCTCGGCGACGGCCCCCCGCAGCCCCCCGGGGGTACGAGCGACACGTCCGCGGTGTCCCAGCAGTCCTCGGGCCGCGTACTCCCGTCAACTCCCGTGTTCGGGACCGGTGATGAGGCACCGGCATACCCTCGGTCGAGTCAGGGGCCGGGCCATGGGGTCGCCCCGTTCGACGAGGCGGACGGGCAGCCGGTACCGGATCCGACGCTCGGGCCGGGGACCGTCTCGGAGCGGCCCGGACCGGAGGCGTCACGGCCACCACGCCGCACGGCCGCGACGTCTCCGCCGGTGCCATCGGGAGTGCCGGGCGAGGCGTCACCGGCCGATCCGCCGGCGACGCGATCCGGACCGGCAGCCGTCCAGCCCCCGGCCTCCGGTGACGGTGAGCGCTCCGGGGCGAGCGCGGAGAGCACGGTCCTCGGCGGCCTCCCGAGACCCGCCGGCGCCGCTGGGCTCGCGAGGCCGAATGCGTCCGCCCGTGAGGCGGGGCCCACCCACCTGTTCGCCCGTGAGGCGGAGCCCACCCAGCTGCCGCTCGCCGATCCCGGCGCTCTCGGCGATCTCGTGCCGGATACCGTCCTTGACGGGGCTCGCTACGGCTCCCTCGTGCTGCGCACCGTGTCGCTGCGCGGCGACGGCGCGCGCCACGGCGGTGAGCCCCGTCGCGACGCGCTGGTCACCGCGCGGTTCGGGTCCGGCGCGGACGCGCTGCTGCTCGTTGCCGTCTCCGGGCCCGTGCCGGTGACCGATGCCCCGCACCCCTCCGCTGCCGACCACCGGGCGGCAGTCGACCTCTGCCACAGCATCGGCGTGACCGTCGGCCGCAGCCACCTCCGGCTGGGCGAGGACATCCGCGAGGGCCGGCGCGGCGAACTCAAATCCGGTCTGCACCGGCTGACCGACCGCGCCTACGGCAGTCTCCGCGCTCGCGCGACCGAACTCGGCCTGGATCAGGCCGGGTACACGGCAACACTCCGCTGCCTCCTTCTCCCCGCCGACCCCGCATGCCGTACGCGTGTGTTCTTCGGTGTCGGAGGAGGCGGCCTCTTCCGCCTGCGCGATGGCACCTGGCAGGACCTGGAACCCGCCGCCGCGCCCGCCGACCACGCGGAGCCTCCGCAACCCACTGCCCCCGTCGAGCCTTCCCGCCCAGCCGATCCCCGCCCAGCCGATCCCCGTCCTGCTGAGCCTCTCCGTCCCGGCCCGTCCGCGCGGGCCCCCGTGCCCGGCCCCGGCCCGGATCACCGGAGGGACCCGGACCCGTACGCCGAGTCCTTCCGATTCCGAGCCTCCGTCGCCCGCCCGGGTGACACGCTTCTCCTGTGCAGTACGGGCCTGGCGGAGCCGCTGCGCGGCGAGCCTGCCTTCGCCGCCGCGCTCGCCGAGCGGTGGGCTTCGCACGCTCCGCCCGGGCTTGCTGCCTTTCTCGCCGACGTGCAGCGCCGCGTCACCGGGCACGTGGGGGACCGGACAGCCGCCGCCGTCTGGGAGAAGGAGCATTAGTCCGCCCGGCCGGGACCACAAGCCGCGCACCCGTGCGTCCTACGCCGCGCACCCGTGCGTCCTACGCCGCGCACCCGTGCGTCCTACGCCGCGCACCCGTACGCCGTACGCCCTTTCCCGGGTGCCCCTGCGTCGTACCGCGTATCCCGTGCCGCTCCCCATACCGGCCGGGAGGCGCGAGCGCGCGGACCGTGGGTTGATGGACCCGGGGGGGGCTGGGTGGACCGGGGGGAGCGAAACACCGACCTCGACCCCGGAGTAGGAACCCATGGCCAAGCAGAGCGTGGCGGAACAGTTCGTCGACATCCTCGTACGGGCCGGTGTACGGCGGCTCTACGGCGTCGTCGGCGACAGTCTCAACCCCATCGTGGACGCCATCCGCCGCAACTCCGCCATCGACTGGATCCAGGTGCGGCACGAAGAGTGCGCGGCCTTTGCCGCCGGGGCGGAGGCACAGCTGACCGGCAGGCTCGCGGCCTGCGCCGGGTCCTGCGGGCCGGGCAATCTGCACCTCATCAACGGCCTGTACGACGCGCACCGTTCGATGGCACCAGTCCTCGCCCTCGCCTCGCACATCCCCAGCAGCGAGATCGGCTCCGGCTACTTCCAGGAGACCCATCCGGACCAGGTGTTCCAGGAGTGCAGCCACTACTGCGAGCTGATCTCCAGTCCCCGGCAGATGCCGCGGGTGATGCAGACGGCCGTACAGCACGCGGTGGGCCGCAGCGGTGTCAGCGTCGTCGCCCTGCCCGGCGACATCGCAGCGCAGCCCGCGCCGGAACGGGCCGAGGAGCATGCGATCGTGACGTCCCGCCCGACCGTGCGGCCCGGTGACGCCGAGGTCGAGGAACTCGTCCGCATGGTGGACCGGGCCGACCGGGTCACGCTGTTCTGCGGCAGTGGCACTTCGGGGGCGCACGACGAGGTCATGGCGTTCGCGGAACGTGTGAAGGCCCCGGTGGGCCACGCCCTGCGCGGCAAGGAGTGGATCCAGTACGACAACCCGTACGACGTCGGGATGAGCGGCCTGCTCGGGTACGGCGCCGCCTACGAGGCGACCCACGAGTGCGACCTGCTGATGCTGTTGGGCACCGACTTCCCCTACGGCGCGTTCCTGCCCGATGACGTCAAGATCGTGCAGGTCGACGTACGGCCCGAGCACCTGGGTCGGCGTTCCAAGCTCGACCTCGCGGTGTGGGGGGACGTCGGCGAGACACTGCGTTGCCTCACGCCCAAGGTGCGGGTGAAGAAGGACCGGCGATTCCTGGACAAGATGCTCAGGAAGCACGCCGACGCGCTCGAGGGTGTCGTCAAGGCGTACACCCGCAACGTCGAGAAGCACACCCCGATCCACCCGGAGTACGTGACCTCGGTGCTGGACGAGGAGGCCGCAGCGGACGCGGTCTTCACCGTCGACACGGGCATGAACAACGTCTGGGCCGCGCGCTACCTCACCCCCAACGGACGCCGCCGCGTCATCGGCTCCTTCACCCACGGTTCGATGGCGAACGCGCTGCCGCAGGCGATCGGCGCGCAGTTCCTCGACCGGAAGAGACAGGTGGTGGCGATGTCGGGGGACGGCGGCTTCGCCATGCTCATGGGCGACTTCCTGACCCTGGTGCAGTACGAACTGCCGGTGAAGGTCGTGCTCTTCAACAACTCCTCGCTGGGCATGGTGGAGCTGGAGATGATGGTCTCCGGCCTCCCGTCGTATGGGACCAGCAACCGGAACCCGGACTTCGCCGCGATCGCGACGGCGGCGGGCGCGTACGGGGTGCGCGTGGAGAAGCCGAAGCAGGTGCGCAGCGCGCTGCGGGACGCCTTCAAGCACAAGGGCCCGGCTCTGGTCGACATCGTGACCGACCCCAACGCACTCTCGATCCCGCCCAAGATCAGGGCGGAGATGGTGACGGGGTTCGCGCTCTCCGCGAGCAGGATCGTGCTGGATGGCGGAGTGGGCCGCATGGTGCAGATGGCCCGGTCCAACCTACGGAACATCCCGCGACCGTGAACCGTGCCGAGTACGGCGCAGGCGACGGCGGGCGTCACGGTGCCAGTGACGGCGGGCGTCGCGGTGCCAGTGACGGCAGGGGTTACGAAGTCCGTCGAGCCCGTAGGACGCGGGGGCTCGGCCGTACGGGTGGAACGGCGGCCCGACCGGTATGGGCACCGGCCGTACGCGGGATGTTCCGATTGTCGACTGTTGTGCAGCGGGTGACCGCAGCGACCGTCCTCCCCTGAGGCCCGGCACCGTTCTCCCGGCGGTGCCGGGCTTTGCTGTGCGCACCCCTGGGCATGATGAGCAGGAGCCAGTTCGCACCAGATCGGACCGATACGGCTTACGGGGCGGGGGAGATGGCGGGGCAGCGCGGAGTTTCCGTACTGAACAAGCGCCTGCGGAGGGCGGACCTGGCGGCAGTCGCCGAGGTGCGCGAGTCGCTGAGGGAGCTGCTGAGGCAGCAGTCGTGGGGGAAGGAGGAACGAGCGGACATCGCAGAGCTGCTGATCAGCGAGCTCGTGACCAATGCGCTGATCCACACGGGCCGTGAGGCGGAGGTGACGGCGACCCTGGTCGGCCAGGAACCGGGCGGCGCGGTCCCCGCGCCCCAGGACGAGGACCGGCTGAGGGTGGAGGTCAGGGATTTCGCCGACCGCCGGCCCGTGGTCCGGAGACCGGATGGTGAGGGGACCGGCGGCCGGGGGATGATGCTCGTCCAGGCGCTGGCGGACGCTTGGGGGGTACGGCCGGTGGGGGCGGGGAAAGTCGTGTGGTTCGAGCTGGCCGGGGAACCGGTCTGACGGATCGCGCCCGGCCTCGGCCGTCGTGCGACCGGACCTGCGGGTCCGCGCGGCGCGGCCCCCGCAGGGACACGTTCCGGTACGGCATCGCGCCGTACCGGGCTGCCGGGGGTGGGCCGCACGCGCCGCCCGGGGGTGTTCACGCACGCCGCCCGGGGGTATTCACGGGCGCCTGGCGCATTCCGGGCAGGTTCGCGCAGGCCCCGGGGGGCGGCCAGACACCCTCTCGGGGAGTTCACGCACGCCTGGCACATTCCGGGCAGGTTCGCGGCGCACGCCCCGGGGGCAGTCACGTTCGCCCCGGGGTGTTCATATGCACGCCGTACGGGGGTATTCACATGCACGCCGTACGGGGTGTTCACGCACGCCGGGGGCATTCCGGCGCGGCCTTCCGGGGCCGCGCCGTGGGTGCCGGCTCGTGCCGTTACGGGCGAGCAGCCCGTCCGTCCGTTCCGTCCGTCGGCTCAGCCGAATTGCTGCTCGAGGTCCTTGAGCTTCCGCTCGAGGGAGTCGAGCCGGGGGATCGTCAGGGTGTCGTCCTCCGCGGTGAGGTCGACGGTCACGGGCCGGTCCTGTCTACTGCCGCCCGACGGGCTCTCACCGCCGTCCGCCGATGCGGCACGGAGCACCGGCCGTACCGGTACGGGGTCCACCATGGGCGCTTCCGCCCGTGACGGGGCGTCGGCGGGCGGGAGGCTCGGGGTGTCCACCACCTGACGACCGCCGCGGCGGCCCCACAGCCCGTGCTGCCGGCTGAGGGCCCTCAGCTGCGCCCTCTCCCGCTTCTCCTGGTCGCGCCTGCGCAGACGGTGCTGCTCCTTCTGCCGCCGGTCCTCGCGCACCTCGTCGACCGCCTCGTCCAGGCTCCGTACGCCCTCGAGCAGCATCAGCGACCAGGCGGCGAAGGTCTCGCGGGGTGCGCGCAGCCAGCGGACGACGCGGATCTGCGGCAACGGCCGGGGTACGAGCCCTTGTTCGCGCAGCGCGGCCCTGCGGGTCTGCTTGAGCGCCCGGTCGAAGAGGACCGCGGCGGACAGCGACATCCCGGCGAAGAAGTGCGGGGCGCCCGCGTGGTCGAGCCCGCGCGGCGCGTGCACCCAGTTGAACCAGGCGGCCGCACCCGCGAACGTCCAGACCAGCATGCGGGACCCGAGCGCGGCGTCGCCGTGGCTGGCCTCGCGGACCGCGAGGACGGAGCAGAACATCGCCGCGCCGTCGAGGCCGAACGGCACCAAGTACTCCCATCCTCCGGAGAGGTTGAGGTTCTGGCGTCCGAAGCCGACGAGCCCGTGGAAGGACAGGGCGGCCGCGACGGCGGCGCAGCAGAAGAGCAGGACGTAGGCCGCCGAGCCGTAGACGGCCTCCTTGCGCCGGCGCCGTTCCTCGCTGCGTTCCCAGGAGTCCACGGGCCCGGTGGCGTCCTTTTCGCCGCGCCTGCCGCGGGTGATGACCACTGCCGCGACCGCCGTGCCGACGAGCAGCACCAGGAGCGGGATGAGCCAGTTCAGCGACGTGTCGGTAAGTCTCATCTGGGTCCCTTGCACTCGCTTCCGTGACGCTGTTGCCGTGGGCCGAGTACGGACGCGGCACTCGACGGGCGTCATCTTGGCGGAAACGGGCCTTGCCCCAAGGGGTTTCGGCGCAACAGCGGTGCAGGGCACGCGAATAGGGCCGGAAATACCGAACTTGCGTACGCATCAAGGGAGTTGCGTTCGGGTCACCTCACCCGGTCGGGTGGTTCCGCCGTGATCAGCTTGCGGTGAGGCGTGCGATGCGCTCCGCGTCGCAGGTGCGGGGGCACGTCACGCAGGTGTCCTCGGGGCGCAGTGTGTAGAAGAGGCAGCAGCTCGCCCGGTCGCGCGTGGGCAGTGCCTCGCCCTTCGGTCCCGTCAGCCGGCGGAAGGCCGAGCTGCCGACGTACGGTGCGGTGGCGCCCGGCAGCAGGCGCTCCAACTCGGCCACTGCGCGCCGTTCTTCGCCGAGCAGGTGGCCGACGTACCACAGACCTTCGACGATCTCGTCCGTCGCCATGCCCCACAGCGCGCGCGGCCCGCGGCGCATCCGCGGCCTGAATCCCTCCAGAACGGGGTCGAGGTGCTCGGCCACCGCCTTGCGTACCTCGGCCCGCAGGGAATCCTCGTCCGGTACGGTGCGGGCGTTCGGCAGTGCGGCCATCGGATCGTCGGGCAGGCAGGCGAACTCCCGTACGCGGAGGGTCATCCGGCCGAGCGTCCGCTGGAAGGACACCTCGCCGACGGGGACCCGCGGCACACGGCGCAGCAGGAACCAGGGGACGGTGATGAGCAGGCAGGCGGGCCACGCGTAGCGGTGCAGTCCGAAGCTGGCGATGACGTCCGGGCGGGCCCGCTGTCCATAGTCCCGCAGCACTTGGGCGTCGTCCCAGGCCAGGAAGGCGTCGAGCGCCGCGCCGCCCTCGGCGAGTTCCGTGGCCGCGACCCAGCCGCCGCCGCGGCGCGGTGCCTCCTCGGTCACGGCGAGCCCCGGGAACACCTCGGCCAGTCGGGCATAGGCCGCGGCGACGGGCGACGAGGCAAGGGCCGGGACGGCCGGAGCGACGGACATGCGCGGACCACCGAATCTCGCGATCGTTAGCAGGTAAGCCTTACCTTACCGGATGGTATCGATGTTTGAACTGCGGGATGGGGCCCCTATGGTTCTGGGGAGCATTTCACGGAGGGCGATCCATGGAGCAGGGCAGAACCGGGGCCGCGCAGCCGCGCCTGCCCGCCGCCGTGCCCGCGCCCGCTGAGTCCCCCGGGGTCGCCAGGTCCCCCGCGCCCGCTGAGTCCCCCGGGGTCGCCAGGTCCCCCGCGACCGCTGAGTCCCCCGGGGTCGCCAGGTCCCCCGCGACCGCTGAGTCCCCCGGGGTCGCCAGGTCCCCCGCGACCGCCGAGCCCCCGGCGACCGCCGAGTCCCCCGCGACCGCCGAGCCCCCGGCGACCGCGGAGGCGGCGGCTGAGGCCCGGACGAAGGCCCTCGCCCGCCGTGCCGCGATGGTCCACGGAGCGCGTGCTCCCGTGGCACGGCAACGTACAGGCGAGGGTCACGATGCGCGGCAGGACGCTGCCACCGCGCGCGAGGGCCGGGAGGGGGCAGAAGCGCCCGGAACGGACGCCGAGGGCGCCCTCACGGACGCATGGGGTCCCCGGACGGACGCCGAGGGCGCCCCCACGGACGCCTGGCGAACCCGGAGGGATGCCGAGGGCCGTGAGGGCCACGGAGATCCGCCACGGGCCGCTGCACCCTCCGGGGGGCCGGAACCTCCCGGAGCGAGCACTGCACCTCATGGCCCCGCGCCGATGGACATGCCCGCTCCTCGCACCGGCGGTGACGGCCCGGCTGCGCTCCGTAACGGCGCAGCCCAGGTTCCGGCCCCGACCCGAGCGCTCCGCACCCCCCGCCGGCCCAGCGGCACGAAAGCGGAGCCGCGCGCACCTCGCAGGCTTCCGCAGCGCCACTCCGTACGCGGCCAGATCCTCGACGCGCTGCGCAACGCTCTGGTCTGCGGCGAGCTGACGGCGGGCGAGGTGTACTCCGCGCCCGCGCTCGCCGAGCGCTTCGGCGTCTCCGCGACTCCGGTGCGCGAGGCCATGCACCAACTCGCCTGCGAGGGCGCCGTCGAAGTCGTACCCAACCGCGGCTTCCGGGTGGCCGGCCGCACGGCCCGCGACCTCAGCGAACTGGCCGAGATACGGGCGCTGATCGAGGTTCCTGTGATGCTCGGGCTCTCCCGCGCCCTGCCGCCCGAGCGCTGGAACGAGCTGCGTCACCTCGCCGCGGACACCGTCGCCGCGGCTGCCCGCGGGGACCGCGCGGGCTACGCGGAGTCCGACCGCGCCTTCCACCACGCACTGCTCTCGCTCACCGGGAACGCCCAACTCGTCCTGCTCGCCGACGATCTGCACCGGCGGGCCCAGGGACCGCTCGACTGCGGTCCCGTGCGCTCCGCCGACCTGGTCGCGGACGCGGCCGAGCACGCCGCCCTCCTCGACGCGCTCGCCGCGCAGGACCTGGCCGTCGTCGAGCAGCTCGTGCGCGAGCACATCGCCGGTGCGTACCGCTCGCACTGACCGCGGCATCCTCCGGGGCGGTGTTCATCCGCCGGCCCTCGCCCGTCGCGCTGCAGGAACCGGACGACAGCGCACAACCGGGCAGCCACACCGTCACCCCGTCCCCGGGTACCACTGACAACCCCGCCCGTCCCCGCCCCCGGCCCCGTCCCCGGCCCTGCCGGGGATCCCGCCTCCGCCTCGCTCCCGCAGCCCGGCCCGCGCATGAGACGCGGATGTGTCCATCCGTGGATCCTGCGTGGGTGTCCCCGGCTTCAGCCGGGGCGGGACACGCATCACCTGGACGGAGGCGTGAAGCCCGGGGGGTTCCCCGGGCCACGGGATGGCGGGTCCGGATAGTACGGTTCCGGCCTTCGATGTACCGCCGGATCACGGTCAGCGGAGGACCGCCGCAGGATGCCCCGCAGTAGGAGTGGGACGGGCCGGTCCCGCGCCTGAGGAACCGTCACCGTACATGTGTCCGGCGGGCGTTCCGGCGCTCGGGCTCTCGGGCGTTCACGCCACCGATCCGATCCTGCCCGCCGGCGCCGCGGGGTCGTGGTGGATCGGGGTGCGGGCGCCGGTCAGCGGGACGCCCTTGCCGCCCCGGCGGTCAGCGACGATCTCCGCGGCGATCGACAGCGCCGTCTCCTCGGGCGTGCGGGCTCCCAGATCGAGGCCGATCGGCGAGCGGAGGCGGGCCAGTTCGAGTTCGGTGACGCCGGCCTCGCGCAGGCGCTCCAGCCGGTCGAGGTGGGTGCGGCGGGAGCCCATCGCGCCGACGTAGGCGACCGGGAGCCTCAGCGCACGCTCCAGCAGCGGGACGTCGAACTTGGCGTCGTGGGTGAGGACGCACAGCACCGTACGGCCGTCCAGCTCCTGAGAGTCGAGGTAGCGGTGCGGCCAGTCCACGACGATCTCGTCCGCATCCGGGAAGCGGGCCGCGGTCGCGAACACGGGACGCGCGTCGCAGACCGTGACGTGGTGGCCGAGGAACTTGCCGACCCGGACCAGGGCGGCGGCGAAGTCGATCGCCCCGAAGATGATCATCCGTGGCGGCGGGACGCTGGACTCCACGAGCAGCACGACCGGCTGTCCGCAGCGGCTGCCGTCCGAGCCGATCTCCACCGTCCCCGTACGGCCCGCGTCGAGCAGGGCGGCCGCCTCGCCCGCCGCCGTGCGGTCCAGCTCCGGATGGCCGCCGAGCGATCCGTCGTAGGAACCGTCGGGCCTCACCAGCAGGGCGCGCCCGGTCAGTTCGGCCGGCCCGTCGACGACGCGAGTGAGGGCGACGGGCCGGCCGCCGGCGGCCTTCGACAGAGCGGCGGCGAACGTCTCCCGTGCGGCGCTCTCCGCCGGCGAATGGCCCGAGCGCACCGGAGTGACGAGGATGTCGATGACTCCGCCGCAGGTCAGACCCACGGCGAAGGCGTCCTCGTCGGCATAGCCGAAGCGCTCGAGGACGGGCTCGCCGGTCTCGAGCGCCTCCTGGCACAACGCGTAGACCGCTCCCTCCACGCAGCCTCCGGATACGGAGCCGATCGCCGTGCCGTCGCCGTCGACCGCCAGTGCGGCACCGGGCTGGCGGGGCGCGCTGCCGCCGGTGGCCACCACGGTGGCCACTGCGAAGTCACGGCCCTGCTCGCACCACCGGTGCAACTCGTCGGCGATGTCCAGCACGGCGATCACCTTCTCCTTCGGGGACGGGTCGTAGAGGACGGGTGCTGGGGTGGACGGGTCAAAGGGTGGCGCACCGGGCCTACTTGACGCCCAGCAGGTGCTCGATGGGGTGGAGGGCGAAGTACACCAGGAAGACGCCGGTGAGCACCCACATGAAGATGCCCGGCTCGCGCCACTTGCCCCGGGCCGCCTTGATGGCGGTGTAGGCGATGACGCCGGCGCCGACACCTGCGGTGATGGAGTACGTGAACGGCATCAGCGCCACGGTCAGGAAGACCGGTATCGCCACCGCGCGATCGCTCCAGTCCACATGCCTGGCGTTCTGCATCATCATCGCGCCGATGACGACCAGCGCGGCGGCCGCGACCTGGCCGGGCACGATCTGGGTGAGCGGCGTGAAGAACAGGCAGGCGGCGAAGAACAGACCGGTGACGACGCTGGAGAGACCCGTACGGGCACCTTCCCCGACGCCGGTCGCCGACTCGATGAACACGGTCTGTCCCGAGGCGCCGGCGACACCGCCGACCGCACCGCCCGCGCCGTCGATGAACAGCGCCTTGCTCAGCCCCGGCATCCGGCCGCGCTCGTCGGCCAGCTTCGCCTCCGTGCCGACGCCGATGATGGTGGCCATCGCGTCGAAGAACCCTGCCAGCACCAGAGTGAAGACGATCATGCCGACGGTCATCGCGCCGATCTCGTCCCAGCCGCCGAACTTCACATGCCCGAAGAGGGAGAAGTCCGGGCTGGAGACCGCCGAGCCGTCGAGCTCCGGCGGAGCCCCGCCCCAGGTCTTCGGGTCCAGGTTGCCCACGGCGTTGACGACGACCGCGATCACGGTCCCGATGACGATCCCGATGAGGATCGCGCCCGGGACGTTGCGGGCCTGCATCATGAAGATGAGCAGCACCGTGACGCAGAAGATCAGGACGGGCCAGCCGGTGAGTTCGCCCGCAGGACCGAGCGTGAGCGGCGCCGAGGCGTTGTTCATGTGCACGAAGCCCGCCTTCACCAGGCCGATCAGCGCGATGAACAGACCGATGCCGATGGTGATCGCATGTTTCAGGGCCAACGGGATGGCGTTCATGATGAGTTCGCGCAAGCCCGTGACCACCAGCAGCATGATGATGACGCCGTACATCACGCACATGCCCATGGCCTGGGGCCAGGTCATGTTGGGGGCGACCTGCGAGGCGATGACACCGGAGACGCTGAGCCCGGCGGCCAGCGCCAGCGGCACCTTGCCGACGAAGCCCATGACCAGGGTCGTCAGGGCGGCGGCGAACGCGGTGGCCGTGATGAGACCGGTACGGCTGAGGGTGTTGCCCGAGACGTCCTCACCGCCGAGCAGCAGGGGGTTCAGCAGGAGGATGTACGCCATCGCCATGAACGTGGTGATGCCGCCGCGCACCTCCCGCGCGACCGTCGATCCTCTGTCGGAGATGTGAAAGTACCGGTCGAGCCAGGACCGGCCGGCGGGCTGGCGCGAGCCCGTGCCCGCGTCCTCCGCCGTGGTCCTCGGCTGTACTGACGACTGGGTCATGATGCCTACTCCCAAGGTTCACAGGGGCACCCGCGGGGGGTTGTCCGCGGGATTTGGGATGTTGAGTTGGCTGCACGACCCGGGAGGACGGCCCGAGACGAACGGGGGGTACCGCGAGCGGTGCGGTACGTATGCGGCACCGCGAGCGGTGCGGTACTGCGGTGGGGGTTTTCCGGGCGGGTACGGCACGGGGAGGCCGGTCGGCACCCGCCCGGAGTCGGTTCACGTGCCGGTGATGTGCTCGGGGCGCACCGGTACGCGTTGAAGGGCCAGCCCGCTCGCCGCCCGGATGGCGGCGACCACGGCCGGGGTGGACGACAGCGTCGGCGCTTCGCCGACACCGCGCAGGCCGTACGGCGCGTGCTCGTCGGCCAGTTCGAGCACGTCGACCGGGATGACCGGCGTATCGAGGATGGTGGGGATCAGGTAGTCGGTGAACGAGGGGTTTCGGACCTTGGCGGTGGCCGGGTCGACGACGATCTCCTCCATGACCGCGAGACCCAGGCCCTGGGTCGTACCGCCCTGGATCTGGCCGGTCACGGACAGCGGGTTGAGCGCCTTGCCGACGTCCTGGGCGCAGGCCAGCTCGATGACCTTGACCAGGCCCAGCTCGGTGTCGACCTCGACGACCGCGCGGTGGGCGGCGAAGGAGTACTGGACGTGGCCCTGGCCCTGTCCGGTGCGCAGATCGAGCGCCTCGGTCGGGCGGTGGCGCCACTCCAGCTCGATGTCCACCGATTCGTCCTCGAGGACGTCCGCGACGGAGGCCAGGACCTCACCGCCGTCGGTGACGACCTTGCAGCCTTCCAGCAGGAGTTCGGCGGTGGCCCACGCCGGGTGGTGGGTGCCGAACTTCCGCCGCCCCATCTCCAGCACCCGCTCGCGCACGGCCTCGCAGGTGTGCTTGATGGCGCCGCCGGTGACGTACGTCTGGCGGGAGGCGGAGGTGGAGCCGGCCGAACCGACCCGGGTGTCGGCCGGGTTGATCGTCACCCGGGTGACGCCGAGTTCGGTACGGGCGATCTGCGCGTGCACCGTCACGCCGCCCTGGCCGACCTCGGCCATCGCGGTGTGCACGACGGCGACCGGTTCGCCGGCCACGACCTCCAGGCGGACGCGGGCCGTCGAGTAGTCGTCGAACCCCTCGGAGAAACCGACGTTCTTGATGCCGACCGCGTAGCCGACACCGCGGACGACGCCCTCGCCGTGAGTGGTGTTGGACAGCCCGCCCGGCAGGGCCCGGATGTCCGCGCCCTCGCCCGCGGTCTCCCACTGCTTCTCCGGCGGCATGGGCATCGCCTTGACACGGCGCAGCAGTTCGGCCACCGGGGCGGGGGAGTCGACCGCCTGTCCCGTCGGCATGATCGTGCCCTGCGACATGGCATTGATCTGCCGGAACTCCACCGGGTCCATGCCGAGTTCGTCCGCCAGCCGGTCCATTTGCGCCTCGTACGCGAAGCACGCCTGGACCGCGCCGAAGCCGCGCATCGCGCCGCAGGGCGGGTTGTTGGTGTAGAGCGCGATCGCCTCGATGTCGACGTTGTCGATGACGTACGGGCCGGCCGAGAGCGAGGAGGCGTTGCCGACGACCGCGGGGGAGGACGAGGCGTACGCACCGCCGTCGAGGACGATCCGGCACGTCATGTGGGTGATCCGGCCGTCCCGCGTGGCCCCGTGCTCGTAGCGGAGCTTCGCCGGGTGGCGGTGGACGTGGCCGAAGAAGGACTCGAACCGGTTGTAGACGATCTTGACCGGCTTGCCGGTGCGCAGCGCCAGCAGGCACGCGTGGATCTGCATCGACAGGTCCTCGCGGCCCCCGAACGCCCCGCCGACGCCGGAGAGCGTCATCCGCACCTTCTTCTCGGGCAGTCCGAGGACGGGCGCGATCTGGCGGAGGTCGGCGTGCAGCCACTGGGTGGCGATGTAGAGGTCGACGCCGCCGTCCTCGGCGGGCACGGCGAGCCCGGACTCCGGCCCGAGGAACGCCTGGTCCTGCATGCCCACTTCGTACTCGCCGGAGACGATGACATCGGCGCGGGCACGTGCCGCCCCCACATCGCCGCGGACGATCGGCTGCCGGTGGACGATGTTGGGGTGCGGCACGTGTGCGGCGTGGTGGTCGTCGCGACCGGGGTGCAGGAGCGGCGCGTCGTCGGCGGTCGCGCTCGCCTCGTCGGTGACCAGGGGCAGTTCCGCGTACTCGACCCTGATCTTCGCCGCGGCGCGGCGCGCGGTCTCCGGGTGGTCGGCGGCGACGAGGGCCACCGGCTCGCCGTGGTGGCGGACCCGGCCGTGGGCCAGCACCGGGGTGTCCTGGATCTCCAGGCCGTAGTTCTTCGTGTCGGTGGGGAGGTCGTCGTAGGTGAGGACGGCGTGGACCCCGGCCTGGGCCAGCGCCTGGGAGGTGTCGATCGAGACGATCTCGGCGTGGGCATGCGGGCTGCGGAGGGTGTAGCCCCACAGCATGTCCTCGTGCCACAGGTCCGAGGCGTACGCGAACTCGCCCGTCACCTTCAGGGTGCCGTCCGGGCGCATCGTGGACTCGCCGATGCCGCCCTTGGTCCGGCTGCCTTGGGTGAGTCCGGTGGGTGTGCGGGTGACGCCCATGCGGTCAGGCCCCCTTGTCCGCGGTCTCGGCCTCGCCACGGGCGGCTGCGAGGCGCACCGCGTCGAGGATCTTCTCGTAGCCGGTGCAGCGGCACAGGTTGCCCGACAGCGCCTCGCGGATGTCCGCGTCCGACGGTTCGGCGTTGCGCTCCAGCAACTCGTCGGCGGCCACGAGCAGCCCGGGGGTGCAGAAGCCGCACTGGACGGCGCCGGCGTCGATGAACGCCTGCTGGACGGGGGAGAGTTCGCCCGCGGCGCGCGTCTGCGCGTCGCCGGGCGAGGCCTGCCAGCGCTTGGCCTCGTCGACGCTCGTACCGCAGGCGCCGCCTGCGCAGCTGCCCTCGGCGCGCTGCCGGGCGTAGTCGGCCAGACCCTCGACGGTGACGACTTCGCGGCCTTCGACCTGGCCGGCCGCGACCAGGCAGGAGCAGACGGGCACGCCGTCGAGACGGACGGTGCAGGAGCCGCACTCGCCCTGCTCGCAGGCGTTCTTGGAGCCGGGCAGTCCCATGCGCTCGCGCAGCACGTACAGCAGGCTCTCGCCCTCCCACACGTCGTCGGCCTCGTAACTGCGGCCGTTCACGCGGAAGTTCACGCGCATTGCCGGTTCCTCTCCTTGCCGCGGTACTCGTCCCAGGTCCAGCCCAGCGTCCGGCGGGCCATGACCCCCACCGCGTGGCGCCGGTACGAGGCGCTGCCGCGCACGTCGTCGATCGGGTTGCAGGCCGCTGAGCACAGCTCGGCGAACTGCCGGGCCACGGACGGGGGGACGGTCCGGCCGTTCTCCCAGAAGCCGCCCTCCTCCAGCGCCGCGGTGAGGAACTCCTCGGCCTCGCGGGCTCGTACGGGCGTGGGTGCGGCCGAGCCGATGCCGGTGCGCACGGTCCGCGACTCCGGGTGCAGGGCGAGGCCGAAGGCGCAGACGGCGATGACCATCGCGTTGCGAGTGCCGACCTTGGAGAACGCCTGCGGTCCCGCCGCCTTCTCGATGTGCACGCCGCGGATCAGCTCGTCGGCCTCCAGCGCGTTGCGCTTCACCCCGGTGAAGAAGTCGTCGATCGGGATGCGGCGGGTACCGCGCACCGAGGCGACTTCGACCTCGGCGCCCGCGGCCAGCAGCGCCGGGTGGGCGTCACCGGCCGGGGAGGCCGTGCCGAGATTGCCGCCGACGCCCCCGCGGTTGCGGATCTGCGGGGAGGCCACGGTGTGCGAGGCGAGCGCGAGGCCGGGCAGCTCGCCGCGCAGATCCTCCATGATTCGTGTGTACGGGACGGAGGCGCCGAGCCGGACCGTGTCCTCGCCGACCTCCCACTCCTGCAGCTCGGCGATGCGGTTCAGGTCGAGCAGGTACTCGGGCCTGCGATGGTCGAAGTTGATCTCGACCATGACGTCGGTGCCGCCCGCGATGGGAACAGCCGTCGGGTGCTCGGCCTTCGCGGCGAGCGCCTCCTCCCAGCTTGCGGGGCGAAGGAAGTCCATCAGGGGCCTCTTCTGGAATGGGTGGGTCGGTCAGGACCAGCGGCGAGGACGGGGAGGTCGGGAAGGACCGGGTCCCGGCTGGTTGTCCATGTCCTGTTCACGCGCCGTGGAGTCAGTACACCGACCTGCACCCGGCCGGGTGCAGTCACCGAAACCATGAAGCGGCTGGGTGGGCACGGCCCCGGTCTTGTAGATTCGAACGAAAGACGGGGCGGGACATCTCGCGGCATCGTCCCGGCGGGACCGGCCGGGAGGCGCGGACCCGGGACGGGAACCCCGGACCACACGACGAGGAACGGCGGCGAGGGAGATGCGGCTGCGCGCACTGCTGGAGACCGGCACCCTGGGCCTGCGGCTGCTGGCCGGCGAGCACGAGCTGGACCGCACCGTGCGCGGCGTGATGACCACCGACCTGCGCGACCCCAGCCGCTACCTGTCGGGCGGCGAGCTGGTGCTCACCGGCCTCGCCTGGTACCGCAGGCCCGAGGACGCCGAGCCGTTCGTACGGATCCTCGTGCAGAACGGGGTCACCGGGCTCGCGGCCGGCGAAGCGGAGTTCGGCTCCGTACCCGGCTCGCTGGCCGTTGCCTGTGCCCGTCACCGGCTGCCGCTGTTCGCCGTGGACGAGGCGGTGTCCTTCGCCTCGATCACCGAACATGTGGTGCGCCAGGTCTCGGGCGAGCGCGCGGGCGACCTCGCCGCGGTCGTGGAGCGGCACCGCAGGCTGATGACGTCGGGCCCGGCGGGCGGCGGTCCGGAGGTGGTCCTCGACCTGCTCGGCAGCGATCTGGACCTGCGGGCCTGGGTCCTCTCGCCCACCGGTCGCCGGATCGCCGGGGCCGGTGGCGGCCGCCCGGGCCGGGCGCTGCCCGCCCCGCTGCGCCCTGCGCTGGCCGGAGAGCACCTGGCGGCGGTGCGCACCGGGCGCCGCGGCCCGTACCGGCTGGTCACACCGGCCGGGACCTACTCGCTGTTCCCTATCCGCAGCTCGGGCGGCCGCCCCGGCGCGGGGGCGGGCCGCGACGTTGTGGGGGACGTACGCGAGACCGTGCTCTCCGACTGGCTGCTCGCCGTCGAGGCGGATGCCGGGGACTGGCCCGCCGAGCGGCTCGACCTGCTCCAGGGCGTCACCCAGCTCATCGCGGTGGAGCGGGAGCGCAGGGACGCGGCCCGTACGGTCCGGCGTCGGCTGGCCCAGGAGGTGCTGGAGCTGGTGCAGGCCGCCGCGCCGCCCGCCGAGGTCGCGGCCCGGCTGCGAGTGGCCGCTCCCGTGCTGCTGCCCGGCCTGGGCGCCGCCCCGCACTGGCAGGTCGTGGTGGCCCGGGTCGAGTGGGAGGACTCCGACCTGGACAGCGGCCCGCTCACCCAGGCGCTGCTGGAGGAGATCCTCGTCGACCCGGCGTCCTGCGGCCCCGAGCCGTCGGACCGTATCGCGGTCGCCGACACGGGGGAGGAGGCCGTCGCGCTGGTGCCGCTGACGTCTCTGCCGGACGGCGAAGGCGGGCAGGTTCAGGGGCTGCGGGCCGAGGAGTTGCTGGCGGCCGTCGCCGAACCGCTCGGGCGGGGACTGGACGGCGACGGCCGGCTGACGATGGGGGTCAGCGCGGTCGTGCACTCCGCCGAGGCGCTGCGCGGGGCGCTGGAGGAGGCACGGCACGCGCGGCGGGTCGCGGCGGCGCGCACGGGGCGGGTCTGCGCTGCAGGGCATCAGGAACTGGCCTCGCACGTGCTGCTGCTGCCGTTCGTCCCCGACGACGTACGCCGTGCATTCACCGCGCGGCTGCTGGACCCGCTGCGGGACTACGACCGCAGGCACCGGGCGGAGCTGATCCCGACGCTGGAGGCGTTCCTGGACAGCGACGGCTCGTGGACGCGGTGTGCCGGGCGGCTGCATCTGCACGTCAACACCCTGCGGTATCGCGTCGGGCGGATCGAGCAGTTGACGGGGCGTGACCTGTCGCGGCTGGAGGACAAGCTCGACTTCTTCCTCGCCCTGCGCATGAGCTGAGCCGCCGCGTCGGCGGTGACGGCGCCAGGTGACCGCGGAGAGGGCTGCTCGGAGCCGTGCCGGTGTTCCCGGACGGCCCGGCGCCGGCGCCGTTACCGCTGGGCGGTGGCCTGAACTCCCGCCCCACGATGGCCGGAACGCATGTCGCTCGTACGGGTGGTACGAGCCGGTCGGAACCCAGGGCGTCCCACAAGATTGTGAACGGATTCACCCATCCCCTTTCCACCGCCGCGGAATCCGTGCTGAGATTCGCCCAGGCTTCCGGCTCGACGGCGCGCTTGGGGAGGGAATGTGGCGGATACCGCCATGGCACGTTCGGGACGTTCGGGACCACCGGGAAGGCCGGACGCGGCCGATCGGGAGCACCCGCAGCATCCGCGCAGCATCGCCGTGTGGCGGCTGCGCTCGCGCGGCTGCTGGGACGACGCGGCGGGGCTGCTCGCCCCGCACGCCGCTCACGACCCGGCCGTGTCCCTGCAGCGCGCCGCCCTGCTGGGCGAGCGCTGCCTGTTCACCTCGGCCGGCTGGTCCGAGGCGGAGGACGCGCTGCGCGCCGCGGAGGCGCTGGCGAGCTCCGACGACGAGCGGGGCGCGGCCGCCTGCGAGCGCGGTCACCTGGCGTATGCGGCCACGGTCCTCGGCGTACGCGATCGCGCCGACGAGGCCCGCGCGGCGCTCGGGCGCGCGGCCGCCCTGCTCGCGCCCTCCGCCCCGGGCCGCCCCCTGCTGGACTTCCGGCGCGGTCTGATCGCGGAACATCTCGCGGACAGCCCGCAGGCCGCCGAGGCCGCTTACCGTCGTGCGCACGCGGGTGCCACCGCTCAGGGCGACATGCTTCTGTGCTCCTTCACCTACCGGCATCTGGCCGGACTGGCCCTGCGCGACGGCGAACTGGCTGAAGCGCGGCACGGGTTCACCGAGTCGCTGCGCATCCGCGAGGAGCTGGGCTATCTCATCGGCACGGCCCCGGCGCTCGTGGCGCTGGCGGGGGCCGAGCCGGAGCCGGAGGCGTCCCGGTTGCGGGAGGAGGCGGGACGGCTGTTCCGCCTGCTGGGGGGCGTACCCACTTGGCTCGCGGACCAGTTGGCCCCGAAGGCGGCGGCCTAGGACCGTACGACGCGGCCCGGGGCGCCGGCGAGACCGAACGGCGCGGGACCCGGGGCGTCGGCGGGACCGTACGGCGCAGTGCGCGGGGCGTCGGCGGGACCGTACGGTGCGGGTGCCGGGCCGGACGTCCGGCGACGCAGTGGCCGGGTGTCCCACGACGAAGGCCCGGGCGGGTGCCGGTGTGGCACCCGCCCGGGCCGCGGCCGACGCGGGGAAGTTCAGCCGCTGCCGCGGCGGGAACGGTCAGCCCGTGGTCACCGCGGTGTCGTCGACCAGGAAGCTGGTCGCCAGCGTCGAGTCCTCGGTGCCGGTGAACTTGATCGTCACCGTCCTGCCCTTGAAGGCGGACAGGTCCAGCGTCCGCTGGGTGTAGCCGCTCGGCGTGGTGTTGGAGTAAGTGGCCAGGGTGGTCGTCGTGCCGCCCGAGACGACCTGGGCCTTGAGCGTGTCGTACACCGTCGAGCCGGTCTCCGCCGTGTCGATGGCGAGCTGGAAGCCGAGCTTCGGCGAGCCGGAGGACGGGATGGCCACCGACTGGGAGAGCGTGTCGGTGTGCGTGGTGCCGTAGCCGTTCAGCCAGGCGTAGTACGAGCCGGCGAACGGGGCTCCGTCGGCGCTGTTGGTGATCACGCCGCTGGAGGCGGTCCAGTTCGCCGTCCCCGACTCGAAGCCGGGGTTCTTCAGCAGGTTGGAGCCGCCCGGCGTGGTCGTGCCGCAGGTCGTGGCGGTCGGGGCCACGGCCACCGCGCTCCACGCCTTCTCCACCGCGGCGCACTGCGTGCTGCTCGCGCCGTAGAGGTCGATGGCGGCCTTGATGCTGCCGGTTCGGGCAGCGGCGTAGTTGCTGCCGGAGGTCAGGTACGTGGTGAGCGTGCGGTACCAGATCTTGCCGGCCGCCGCGTTGCCGATCCCGGTGACGCTGGAGCCGTTGCAGGTCGGGCTGTTGCCCCAGCTCGACTGGCCGGAGCCGACGGCGAGCAGGTAGAAGAAGTGATTGCCGACGCCCGACGAGAAGTGCGGGTTGAGGTTCTTGGTGTTGGTGGTCCAGCAGCTCTGCGAGACACCGTCCTTCTTCGGGTCGTCCATCCAGCGCAGCGGGGTGCCGTTGCCGTTGATGTCGATCTTCTCGCCGATGAGGTAGTCGGGGGCGTCCTTGGGGTTGGCGGCGTTGAACTCGACCAGGGTGCCGAAGATGTCGCTGGTGGACTCGTTGAGGCCGCCGGACTCGCCCTCGTAGATGAGGTCGGCGGTGGCCGAGGTGACGCCGTGGCTCATCTCGTGCCCGGCTACGTCGAGTTGGGTGAACGGCTTCTGGCCGGGCGCCCCGTCGCCGTAGATCATGCTGAAGCTGGTGTCGTCCCAGCCCGCGTTGTCGTAGTTCTGTCCGTAGTGGACGAAGGAGCGGGCGCCGACGCCGTCGTTCTTGATGCCGTTGCGGCCGTGGACGGATTTGAAGTAGTCCCAGGTCTGCTGGATGCCGTAGTGGGCGTCGACGGCAGTGGTGGCTCGGTCGGTGAGGGCGCCGTTGCCCCACACGTTGTCCGAGTCGGTGAACGCCTTGCCCCAGCCGGGCGGCGGAATGTCGTTCGGCGCGGTGAGGTTCTCGGCGTCGCGCGTCTCGCCGTTGCCCCGGGAGCCGTCCTTGAGCTGGTAGCCGCCGGAGACGGCGGTGGTGGAGACCGTGACGTCGCCGACCTGGAAGCCGTGGCCGGTGCCGTCGGCGGTGTGGAAGTCGTTCCACGTACGGACCGTCTTGCCGGTCCTGGCGTCGACCAGCACATTGAGGTGGCTGGGCGACTGGTCGGGGGCGATGCCGTCGACGACGACCCGCCAGGCGAGGCGGGGCTTGCCGGAGAGGGCGTCGACGACCAGCTTCGAGGACGTCGTGTGCGTGGTGCCGCGCTTGGCCTTGAACCGCTTCTCTGCGGTCCTCTCGGCCTTCTTCGCGCTCACCTTGGCGTCGGTCGACAGGGACAGGGGCGACTTGAGCGTCAGGGTGGTCTCGCGCAGATTGCCGTCGGGCGCCGAGTGGACCACGACGTCACCGCCCAGCACCGGAAGACCGCGGTAGGTGCGATCGAGGTGGACGTGGCGGGTGCCGTCCTTGTCGATCCGTACGGCCTGGGAGGAGAACGTGTCGAACGAACTCGCCCTGGCCGCACGGGGATGGTCGGCCACCGACTGCTTGGCGTCCCGCAGTGCCTCGCTCGTGCTCGCCTTCGGTGGGGACGGCCGGCGGGAGTCCCCGGCCGCGGAGGCGGGGACTCCCGCCATGGTTATCAGGAGACCGCTGACGGCAAGCGACAGGGATCCCACGAGGAAGGGTCTCTTCATGGAGCGGGAGCGTGCTCCCGGGACAACGCCGGGTCAACGAGTACCCAACTCTGTTAATTGAGGATGCCTGTGAAAAGGGCATGACATTTGCTCACCAGGGGCGACACCCGTGACCCCGGAAGCTATGGTCAAAACTGTTCACAGAGTGACCACGTTGGCCCGGAGGTGATCGTGGTAGCCGGTTCGCGGGCCCTGCCCGCCGATCTGATGGACGCACTGCGCAATGGGCCCTTCGAAGCCGCCCTCGACAGCGCGATCCGAGCAAGTGGTCTGAGCCTGGACCGTATTCAGCACCGTCTCGCCCTCCGCGGCGTCGAGGTCAGCGTCACGACCCTCAGCTACTGGCGGCGCGGCCGCAGCCGTCCGGAGCGCCCGCGCTCGCGCCAGGCCGTCCGGCTGCTCGAAGAGTTGCTGGACGTGCCGACCGACGCGCTCGTCTCACTGATCGGCCCGCAGCGCCCGCGCGGTCGCTGGACCAACCGCGAACTGGACGTCCTGGAGACCGCGCGCCTCTGGCAGGGGTACGAGAGCCTGCCCGGGCTCCTGGGCGACATGGGCCCCGCCGACGACGGCCTGACCCGCCTCGCGGCCCACGACCGGTTCGAACTCGACGCCAACGGCGCCGAGTCGAGCTGCCGTACGACCCTGGTGCTGCGGGCCGAGCGCGAGCGCGTGGACCGCTGCGTGATCATCACGCGCGGCGACGACCCGGCGCGCGGACTCCCCGAACTCGCCGAGGTGCGCAACGCACGCCAGGGCCGGATCCGGTCGGACCTCATGGTGCCCATCGCCGCCACGGAGCTCTTCCTCGACCAAGTGCTCGCCGAGGGCGAGACGTCGGTGATCGAGTACACCCTCGTGTACCGCACGACGGGTGCTCCGTCGCACGAGTGCGGCCGCGGATTCCGCGCCACCGCCAGCCTCTACACCCTCGAGGTCGCCTTCGACCCGGCCGCCGTCCCCGTCCGCTGCCACCGCTGCGCCGGCCCGTCGGTCATGGCATCGCTCCCGAGTGTCGACCCGGTGTGGATCAGCAGCGCGGGTCGTACGCACCTGGTCGTGCAGAACCCGGCGCCCGGATTCCACTCCATGCGCTGGGAGTGGGTCTGAGGGCCCGGGGAGTCCGAGGTCACGCCCCTCGTACGCAGGTGGGGTGCTGGGCGGACGATTCGTCCGCGCGGGCCGCGGGTGCGGGCCGCACAATGGAGGAAACGGAGGAAGGCGTGCCGGACCCGTCGGGGAGGCGATGACCAGCCATGGCCTACGTCGTCGTGAGCGCGCTGAGCCATACCGGGCTGCTGCGCGACCGCAACGAGGACAGCCTCGTCGTCGGTCCCTGGACCTTGTGCAGCACGGTCACCGAGAGCCCCCAGACCCTGCTCTTCCCGCTCGGCACCCCGCTGGTCGTCGCGGTCGCGGACGGTCTCGGCGGGCACCCGGCGGGCGAGGTGGCCAGCGCCATGGTCGTCCGCCGCCTCTCCCGGATCGGGCCGGACCTGGACAGCGAGGAAGCCGTGCGTGACGCGCTGGAGGGCTGCAACCGGGCGGTCTACGCCGCCGCGGACGACGATCCCGACCTGATCATGATGGGGACGACGGTCGCGGGGCTCGTCGTCACCGAGGAGCGGATCATCAGCTTCAACGTGGGGGACAGCCGGGTCTACGCCCTGGACGGCGCCGCTGAGGACGAGGGCGGCGAGCGCGGCGCCGGTGAGGACGCGGGCAGCGAGGACGGCGGCGGCGCGGGCAGCGAGGACGGCGGCGGCGCGGGCGGCGAGGACGGCGACGACAAGGGGCGGCTGCGGGAGCTGAGTGTGGACGACAATCCGCCGCTCGCCCCCGGACAGCGCACCACGACGATCGTCACGCAGACGCTCGGCGGCACTCCTGATTTCAGCCCCGTCGACCCGCACGTCTCCAGCGCGCCGCTGTCCGCCGAGACCCGCTACCTGGTCTGCTCGGACGGGCTGACCGACCCGGTGCCGGACGACGAACTCGAGCGCGTGCTGAGCGAACACGCGGACGGCAGGGCGGCTTTCGAGCTGTGGAAGGCCGCGATGGACGCGGGCGGTCCCGACAACATCACGCTCGCCGCCGTCCGCATCGGCGAATAGCGGGTCGCACGTGCCACCCCGTACCCCGACCCGGGCCCGGGTGTCCGGTGCCCCGACCCGGGCCCCGGTGTCTGGTCTCCGGTGCCCCGATGGTCCCTGGGCCCCCGGTCTCCGGTGTCCTGACCCGGAACCGCTGCCTGCTGTCCCGGACCTCGGTGTCCGGTGCCCTGTCGCGGAGCTCTGTGTCCGGGCCCCCGGACCCGGTCCGTGCGGCCACCGCCGCGCGGACCATGGCGCAGCCCTGCCGCACGGAGACCGGGCAGCCCGCCGAGCGCATAGTGTGCAGCCCAAGGACGGATGCTGTCCGCAAGTCCGCCTGGCGTGGTCGTCATGACGAAGCGCACCGGCACCGCCGCGCCCGTCCTGACCACCCGGGCACTCAACCGGGCCTTCCTCGACCGGCAGCTCCTGCTGCGCCGGTCCGGGATGTCCGCCGCCGACGCCGTCGAGCACCTCGTCGGCCTCCACGCCCAGCTCCCCAAGGTCCCGTACTACGCGCTGCGGGCACGGCTCGCGGACTTCCGCCCCGAGGAGCTCTCCGACCTCCTCGCCTCCCGCCGCACCGTACGGATCGCGCTCCAGCGCTCCACGCTCCACATGGTCACGGCCCGGGACTGCCTCGCTCTGCGGCCGCTGCTCCAGGACGTGCAGGAGCGGCGCTTCCGTGCGTCGTTCCGCAAGCGGGCCGAGGGCGTGGACCTGGCCCGGCTCGCGGAGGTGTCATTCGGCCTGCTGGAGGAGCGGCCGCTGACGTTCAGCGAGCTCGGCGCGGCGCTCGCCGAGCTGTGGCCCGCCCATGACCGACTCGCCCTCTCGATGGCGGCACGGGCCCTGCTGGCTCTCGTACAGGTGCCGCCGCGCGGTCTGTGGGGGCAGGGCGGCCTCGCCCGGCACACCACCGTGGAGCAGTGGCTCGGAGAGGCGCCCGGCGAGCCGTCGGCGGAGGACCTGGAGGCGATGCTGGAACGCTGTCTGGCGGCCTTCGGCCCGGCGTCCGCAGGCGATATGCAGATCTGGTCCGGGCTGACCGGGCTGCGGGAGGTGGTGGACCGAATGCGGCCCCGGCTGCGCACCTTCCGTGACGAGCACGGCACGGAGCTGTTCGACGTACCGGACGGTCCGCTGCCGGACCCCGAGACGCCCGCCCCGGTCCGCTTCCTGCCCGAGTTCGACAACCTCTTCCTCTCCCACCGCGACCGTACTCGGGTGATCGCGGACGCCTTCCGCGCCCGTACCTGGAAGGGCAACCAGGCGTTCTCCGTCTTTCTCGCCGACGGCTTCATCCGGGGCGTCTGGCGCATCGAGAAGGAGCGGCGCGGTGCGGCGGCGGTGCTCGTCGCCGAACCGTTCGAGCCGCTGTCGCGCGCGGAGCACGAGGGCGTCGAGGAGGAGGGCGCCCACCTGCTGGACTTTGCCGCCCCCGGTGCCGTGCACGAGGTGCGTGTCACCGGGAGCGGGCGCTGAGAAGGGACTGCGAGCGGCCGGGGAGGGCGGGCCTCAGGGGGCACTCGTGATCACCGCGAAGTCCGCGCCGCACGGATCCGTGAGCCGCGCGAAGCGCCCCACGCCCTCCGCCTCCACGGGATGCAGCGCGATCGAGCCGCCCAGCGCCTCGCTCCGCGCCGCGGTCACATCGCAGTCCTCCACCTCGAAGTACGGCAGCCAGTGCGCGCGCACCCCAGCAGGAGGCGCGAGCGGCATGATGCCGCCGAACGAGGAGTCCCGCCCGCCGCCCGCAAGGGTCAGCACGGTGTACGTGGTGCCGGCGAACGGCATCTCCTCGGCCTCCCAGCCGTACACCGTCCCGTAGAACGAGCGCGAGCCGTCCGGCTCCGGGGTGTGCAGTTCGGTCCAGCACAGCGTCCCCGGGTCGCCCGCCCGCTCGAAGCCCGGGTGGTCGTGCGGCTGCCAGGACGCGAACTGCGCGCCCCCGGGGTCGGTGAACCCCGCCATCCGGCCCTCGGTGAAGATATCCATCGGCGGGATGCGCACCGTGCCGCCCGCCTGCTCGACCGCCTTCGCCGTCGCGTCGGCGTCGGTGGTGTGGAAGTACACCGTCCAGGCGCTCGTCGCGCCCTCCTCCGTCAGCGGTCCGACACCCGCGATGCGCTGCCCGTCGAGCAGGAACTCCGCGTAGTCGCCCGCCTCCGGACCGTGGCCGCGGAGATCCCAGCCGAAGAGGGCGCCGTAGTACGCCGAGACCGCGCCGAGGTCCGGAGTGCCGAGGTCGACCCAGTCGGGTGCCCCCGGCCGGAACTGCGTGCTGAGCATGATGGCTCCCCTCCGTCCGAACGAGGTACATCCTCAGCGTGGACCCGGCGCGCCCCCTCCGCACCCCGTCGCACGCGCGCCCGCGCCCCGCACCGCGCCCCATGGGAGCGGTGTGGGCGGGTTGCGCGCAGTCGCGAGCGGAGCCCATCGCCCTTGCCGTGCCTGCGAGATGGCATTGCCGCGCCGGTCGGACGCTGTCAGCCGACAGGGTTCGACCGCGTCGGGGAGTGCCCAGGCCGTCACCCGGGAGCCCCGCCACGAGCCCGCCGCTCCCGCGCCGTCCAGCCCCGGCTGCGCCCCTTCCGTCCGCGCCCCGGCCGGCCGTGGTGGATCACGGCCCCGCTGTCACCGTCGTCCGGCCGGCCCTCGTCGTGGCCGTGGGAGAACCGCGGCTGCGGCGATACGGCGAAGGAGAGCGACCCGGCGGGGCATGCGGAGTCAAACACCCGGCACATGCTGGAAAATCTGCTGCGATGGAAGCGCCGTCACGGCAGCAGGCCCACCCGGCGGGCCGCGACGACCGCCTCCAGACGGGTGTGGGCGCCGAGTTTGCGCATCGCCGACCGCAGATAGCCCTTCACCGTCTCCGGCCGCAGCCCCAGCCTCTCCGCGGCCGTCGCATTGGTCACGCCCGCAGCGACGCAGGACAGCACATCCAGTTCGCGGGGCGCGAGCCGAACGCGCGGCGCCGGGATCCTGGGATCCGTCCCGCCCCGCGCCGTGCGTACGTCCGCTCCGGCGCCGGCGTTGCGGCCCTCCGGGCCCGCGGCGGCGGCCAGCCGCCCGCAGACGGTGAGGATCTGCTCCCGCAGGGCGGGGTCCGCCACTTGCGGTGCCAGCGCCCGCAGCGCGCCGTACGCCTCGCGGACCTCCTCCCACGCGGCGGCCCCGAGCGGGTGCCCCGCGTCGCCCGTGGCAACCGGGCGGGAGGCCAGCAGCCGCTGTGCCGCGTCCCGTATGGCCAGCGCCTGTTCCAGTTCGCGTGCGGCCTCCACCGCGGCGCTCAGCGTGCGGTCGCCGAGGTTCAGCGGCTCGCGCACCGCGCCGTAGAGCACCCCGCGAACCCGGCGCCGTACGACCACGGGCACCGCGAGCACTGCCCCCAGCCCCTCCTTGGCCACGGCCGCGTCGTACTCGTGGCTGATGGCGCGTGAGGCCTGGTAGTCCGAGACCGCCACGGGGCGGGTGAGGGCGAGCGATTTGCCCCCGAGGCCGTTGCCGGTCGCCACCACGAGCCCGCGCAGTGCGGTGGTTCTCGCACCGCTCAGCTCGCCGATGCGGAACTGCCGGTTGTCCTCCAGGAGTCCGCCGAACGCGATCGGCAGGCCGCTGGTGCGGCGCAGGTTGAGCAGCGCCGCCCGCACCTCGGCCGCTTCGCCCGTCTGCGTCACCGCCAACTCCTTCACCCCCTTCCGGGGGTAGTGAGACCCAGGTCACTGATTACACGATGCTAGTCAGCGGTGTGGCAATGAGGAGGGCACATGGCGGCAACCGGTGCGACGGAAGAGTTCCGGGAGGCCCGGGATTTCCTGCTCCGGCACAGTGAGGACTACGACGCGGCCTATGCCGGTTTCCGATGGCCGCGCCCCGAGCGCTTCAACTGGGCGCTGGACTGGTTCGACCGGATCGCCCAGGGCAACGAGCGCCCCGCCCTGCACATCGTCGAGGAGGACGGGACCGAGGCCCGTATCACCTTCGCGGAGATGCGCGCCCGTTCGGACCGGGTCGCGAACTGGCTGCGCGAGCAGGGCGTACGGGCCGGGGACCGGATCGTCGTCATGCTCGGCAACCAGGCCGAACTGTGGGAGACAGCGCTCGCGGCGATGAAGCTGCGTGCCGTGGTCATCCCCGCCACCCCGCTGCTCGGCCCGCTCGACCTGACGGACCGGGTCGAGCGCGGCAACGCACGGCACGTGATCGTACGGGCCGAGGACACGGCCAAGTTCGCGGAGGTGCCGGGGGACTACACACGGATCCGCGTGGGCGGGGCGGAGTCGGGCTGGCTGCGTTACGAGGACGCGTACGGCGCGTCCGCGGACTTCGCGCCGGACGGGCCCACCGGCTCCTCGGACCCACTGATGCTCTACTTCACCTCCGGCACCACGGCCCGGCCCAAGCTCGTCGAGCACACCCATCTGTCGTACCCGGTGGGCCATTTGTCCACGATGTACTGGATCGGGCTGCGACCGGGGGACGTCCACCTCAACATCTCCTCGCCCGGCTGGGCCAAGCACGCCTGGAGCAACCTGTTCGCCCCCTGGAACGCCGAGGCGACCGTCTTCATCCACAACTACACGCGCTTCGATGCCGCCCGTCTCATGGCGGAGATGGACCGCTGCGCCGTGACGAGCTTCTGCGCGCCGCCCACCGTCTGGCGCATGCTCATCCAGGCCGACCTCACCCAGCTCCGCACGCCCCCGCGCGAGGCCGTCGCCGCGGGCGAGCCGCTCAACCCGGAGGTCATCGAACGGGTGCGGGATGCCTGGGGGGTGACGATCCGGGACGGGTTCGGGCAGACCGAGACGGCCGTGCAGGTCGCCAACACCCCTGGCCAGCCCCTGAAGACCGGCTCCATGGGCAGGCCCACCCCCGGCTTCTCGGTCGTGCTGCTCGACCCGCTCAGCGGAGGGCCGGGCGACGAGGGCGAGATCTGCCTCGACCTGAGCGGTGAGGCGGGCGCGCCCGTCGGCCTGATGACGGGCTATCACGGCGACCCGGAGCGCACGGCCGAGGCCATGGCGGGCGGCTACTACCGAACGGGTGACATCGGTTCGCGCGACGAGGACGGCTACATCACCTACGTCGGCCGCTCGGACGACGTCTTCAAGGCCTCCGACTACAAGATCTCCCCGTTCGAGCTGGAGAGCGCGCTCCTGGAGCACGAGGCGGTCGCGGAGGCCGCCGTCGTGCCCGCACCCGACCCGGTACGGCTGGCCGTGCCCAAGGCGTACATCGTGCTGGCCTCGGGCTGGGAACCGGGCCCGGAGACGGCGAAGGCGCTCTTCGCGCACTCCCGCGACGTCCTCGCGCCCTACAAGCGCGTCCGCCGGATCGAATTCGCGGAATTGCCCAAGACGGTTTCGGGAAAGATCCGCCGTATCGAACTGCGTGAGCGCACAGCCCGTACTCCTGAGGGAAGCGCTGCCGAGTACCGCGAAGGGGACTACACATGACCGAGCTCTCCTACAGCAGCGGCATCGGTACCGGCCCGCTGCTCGGTGACACCATCGGGGCCAACCTGGACCGGGTCATCGCGGCGCATCCCGAGCGTGAAGCCCTGGTCGACATCCCGACCGGGCGGCGCTGGACGTACGCCGAGTTCGGCCGGTCCGTGGACGACGTGGCGCTCGGACTGCTGGCCAAGGGCGTGCGCAAGGGCGTCCGGGTCGGGATCTGGGCCGTCAACTGCGCGGAGTGGGTCCTGGTCCAGTACGCGACCGCGCGCATCGGCGCGATCATGGTGAACATCAATCCTGCCTACCGCGTGCACGAGCTGGCGTACGTGCTGAAGCAGGCCGGCACCGAGGTGCTGGTCGCGTCCGTGGCCCACAGGACCAGCGACTACCGGCGGATGGTCGAGCAGGTCCGCTCCGACTGTCCGGCCCTGCGCGATGTGGTCTACATCGGCGATCCGACCTGGCACGGGCTCATCGCGGCCGGCACCGAGGTGCCCCGCGAGCGGCTGGAGGCCCGGGCGGCGGAGCTGAGCTGCGACGACCCGGTCAATATCCAGTACACCTCGGGCACCACCGGCTTTCCCAAGGGCGCCACTCTCTCCCACCACAACATCCTCAACAACGGGTACTGGGTGGGGGAGATGATCGGCTACACCGAGCGGGACCGCGTCTGCCTGCCGGTGCCCTTCTACCACTGCTTCGGCATGGTCATGGGCAACCTCGGCGCCACCAGCCACGGCGCCTGCATCGTCATCCCGGCCCCGAGCTTCGACCCGGAGGCCACGCTGAGCGCCGTCGAGCGCGAGGAGTGCACCTCGCTCTACGGCGTGCCGACCATGTTCATCGCCGAGCTGAACCTGCCGGACTTCGCCACGTACGACCTCTCCTCGCTGCGCACCGGGATCATGGCAGGCTCGCCGTGTCCGGAGGAGGTGATGAAGCGGGTCGTATCCGAGATGCACATGGCCGAGGTGTCGATCTGCTACGGGATGACCGAGACGTCCCCCGTATCCACCCAGACCCGGCGCGACGACGACCTGGAGCGGCGTACGGGCACGGTCGGGCGGGTGCTGCCGCACATCGAGGTGAAGATCATCGATCCGGCGACCGGGCGGACCCTGGAGCGGGGTGAGCCGGGCGAGCTGTGCACCCGCGGCTACAGCGTGATGCTCGGCTACTGGGAGGAGCCGGAGCGGACGGCCGAGGCGGTCGACGCGGGCCGCTGGATGCACACCGGCGATCTCGCCGTGATGCGCGAGGACGACTACGTGCAGATCGTCGGCCGGATCAAGGACATGATCATCCGCGGTGGGGAGAACGTCTATCCGCGCGAGATCGAGGAGTTCCTCTACACCCACCCGAAGATCGCCGACGTGCAGGTGGTGGGTGTACCGGACGAGAAGTACGGCGAGGAGATCCTCGCATGCGTGGTTCTGCGCGATCCGGACCAGCCGCTCACTCGCGACGAACTCGCCCGTTACTGCCGGGGCCGGCTCGCGCACTACAAGGTGCCGCGCTATCTCCAGATCATGGAGGCGTTCCCGATGACGGTCAGCGGGAAGGTGCGCAAGGTGGAGTTGCGCGAGCGGTTCGCGGAGGTCCTGCGGGATCAGCCGCCGGGGCAGACACGGGGGCGCACGCGGGACGAGCGGGCGGAGGGGCAGCCGCCGGGGCCGTCGTCCGACAGCCTCGCCCCGGCGTAGGTGTATGTACTGCTCGACCAAACCTGCCGGAGCACGTAGGTGTACTGCTCGACCAACCTGCCCGAGCAGTACATCCAGAGGAGCGGGGCCCTCGGTTCACCGCCGGGGCCCCGCCCCGGCACTCCGGCCCGCGTACTCCTCTCCCGTACGCCTGTCGAGGGCGCCCGGCCCCGTCGCTCCGGACAGGCGTACGGGCGCCCGGCCTGCGCACCGGGCCTTCCGCGGTCCGGCGCGCGGGGCGCGCGCCCGTGGTCCTGCCGTCGCGCCGGGCGCCCCGTGACCGGGGCGATGTCGGAGGGGGCCGCGCTCACCCGGTGACGCGCGGTGCGCCTACGTCACTGCGTGGCGTCGCGGTGGATGCCCAGCGTTTCCTGCGCCTCGGGGGAGAGGCCGAAGACGACGTCGGGTCCGCCCTCGGGGAGGACCCCGAGGGACACCAGTTCCTTGTCGGCCAGCGACCGGAGCTGCTGCCGGACGGCCTCGCCCATCTGCGCGGCGAGGTCGTCCTCGGTCGGGTTGTCACCGGCCGCGAGTCTCTCGCCGAGGTAGGAGATGAGCGCGCGCTCCTCGCTCGTCATGTCGAGTTCCATGATTCGACGGTAATCCGGCGGCCCGGGCGCCGCCGCCTCACGCCCCCATGCGGATGAGGTCGTCGGCCGCGTCGTTGACCGGCTGCGGTGTGCCCGTCAGGTCCATGACGAAGAGGGGGACCAGGAGCTCGTCCGCGCGGGCGCGGGCGTCGCGCGCGTATCCGGCGAGCGAGAAGAACACACAGCCCGTGGAGGACACCAGACCGTCCAGCCACAGGCACTCCACGTCGCGCAGCACCGTGGGCCGGGTCGTGGGATCCACACGCGCGACGACCCCCCGGCCGCGCAGATCCACCCCGGAGGCCGTACGTTCCGCGGCGGGCGTGACGTCCTGGAACCCCAGCCACTTCAGATACTGCGCGGCGGCGGTGATCGCGTCCCGGCTCGTACGGATCGTCACCGGCCGGAACGCCGGACGCAGTACGGCCGAGGACGGCGCCTGGGTGACGGCGCCCGATCCGCAGGACGGGGAGGATCCGAAGCCGCCCGAGTCCGTCGCGGCGGGACGGGTCGCCGAAGGCTTTGCCGGCGGGGGCACCGGAATGCGCAGTATCGCGCCGCACGGACAGCCCAGCTCGGGCTGCGGCCACTGGCTCTCCCCGTCGCAGGAGGGGCAGCGAACCGTCACCCACGCCTCCTCCCACGTGTGGTGGTCCACCGGCTCCGGATCCACCCCCTTCCGTACGGACACGGTGAGCGGCGCGCCGCAGGCGCAGGGGAAGGTGAGCGGGGAGAAGGAGTGCTCGCGGCGGCACGCCGGGCACCGCACCGGCACGCTCTCGGCCATGTTCGGCTCCAGCACGGTTCCGTAGTAAGGGTGTTGACTCCATGCTCCATGAAACAAGTTGTCTTGGGGAGAGACCTGCGACATTCGTTCGCCGCAGATGCGGTAGGCGCGCTACGTACCTCGTGGTGCCCGGCCGCCCGTCATCCGGCTCGGCGCACGAGGGCGCCCGGCGCTCTCCGGACCGCCCCATGGCCACTCGGTCTCAGCGCAGGGGGACGATCGCGGTGGGCGCGTGGCCCGGTTCGGTGGCGAGTTCCTCGAACTCCACCACCTTGTCGAGGTCGCCGCCCGGGCTCATCGCGATGTTGGTGACCCGCTCCAGGATGGCTTCGACGACCACCGGAACGCGGTGCTCCGCGGCGAGCTTCTTGGCCTCTTCGAACGCCGGTAGCAGATCGCCGGGTTCGGTGACGCGGAGAGCCTTGCAGCCCAGCCCCTCGGCGACCTTGACGTGATCCACGCCGTACACGCCGAGTTCGGGAGTGTTGATGTTCTCGAACGACAGAGAGACCTGGTAGTCCATGTCGAACGCCTGCTGCGCCTGGCGGATCAGGCCCAGGTACGAGTTGTTCACCAGCACATGGACGTACGGGATGTTGAACTGGGCGCCCACCGCCAGTTCCTCGATCATGAACTGGAAGTCGTAGTCGCCGGACAGCGCGACCACGCTCGCCTCCGGATCGGCGGTGGCGACGCCGAGCGCGGCAGGGACCGTCCAGCCCAGCGGGCCCGCCTGGCCGCAGTTGATCCAGTGGCGCGGGCGGTAGACGTGCAGGAACTGGGCGCCGGCGATCTGCGAGAGGCCGATCGTGGAGACGTAGACGGTCTCCGGCCCGAACGCCCGGTTCATCTCCTCGTACACGCGTTGCGGCTTGAGCGGCACATCGTCGAAGTGGGTGCGCCGCTGAAGGGTGGCCCGGTGCTCGCGGGCGGTTGCGGCCCACGCGGTGCGGTCCGGCAGCCGGCCCGCGTCCTTCCATTCGCGTGCGACCTCGACGAACAGCCGGAGCGCGGCCCCGGCGTCCGAGACGATGCCGTAGTCGGGCGCGAAGACCCGGCCGATCTGGGTGGGTTCGATGTCGACGTGGATGAAGGTACGGCCCTCGGTGTAGACGCCGAGATTGCCGGTGTGGCGGTTGGCCCAGCGGTTGCCGATACCGAGGACCGCGTCGGAGGCGAGCATCGTCGCGTTGCCGTAGCGGTGCGAGGTCTGCAGGCCGACCATGCCGGCGTTGAGGTCGTGGTCGTCGGGCAGGACGCCCCAGCCCATCAGGGTCGGGACCAGGGGGATGCCCGTGATCTCGACGAATTCCACGAGGAGTTCGCAGGCGTCGGCGTTGATGATGCCGCCGCCGGCGACGATCAGCGGCCGGTCGCTCTCCGCCAGCAGGGCCAGGGCCTTCTCGATCTGCCGACGGGTCGCGGCCGGCCGGTGGACGGGCAGCGGCTCGTACGTCTCCGGATCGAACTCGATCTCGGTGAGCTGGACATCGAGCGGGAGATCGATCAGGACGGGGCCGGGCCGGCCGGAGCGCATGAGATGGAACGCCTGCTGGAACGCGCCGGGCACCTGTGCGGGCTCCAGGACGGTCATCGCCATCTTGGTGACGGGCCCGGCGATCGCGGCGATGTCGACGGCCTGGAAGTCCTCCTTGTGCAGCCGGGCGGTGGGTGCCTGGCCGGTGACGCACAGGATCGGGATCGAGTCGCCCGAGGCGGAGTAAAGCCCGGTGATCATGTCGGTGCCGGCGGGGCCCGAAGTGCCGATGCACACACCGATGTTGCCGGCCCGGGCCCGGGTGTAGCCCTCGGCCATGTGGGACGCGCCCTCGACGTGGCGGGCGAGCTTGTGCTCGATGCCGCCGGAGGCGCGCAGCGCCGCGTAGAACGGGTTGATCGCAGCGCCCGGGACGCCGAACGCGGTGTCCACGCCTTCGCGCTTGAGGATTTCCACTGCCGCGCGAGCGGCCGTCATTCGAGGCATCGAGAACTCCTGAGTCGACCATCGTCCGTCGCGCCCGTGTCGCAGAATCCTGGACTCGTCCCGGGGTGCGCTCCGGCGGGTCCCGCGCGCCGGGTGCCGGGCCGCCGCGAGCGGCAGGCGCTCACTCGCCCCTCCCTTCGGGGGAGTTCTGCCACCGCACTGGCAGTGCTGCCGCCGCGGCGGCCCGGAGCGCACCCGTTGCCGGCCGCTGAGCCGGGCCGGCCGGGTACGCGCGCAGCGGGACGGCCATGGGTCACGCCGAGCGGTCGGTGTCGCCCGGCTTGCGGACCACGGCCTCGACCCGCTTGGTATGGGGGAAGCGGTATTCGCCTGACGTGCGGAAGGCCGGGCGAACAGGATCCGGGCAGCGGCGCTTTGGGCGCGACAGGACTGATGTCAGCGCCGCTGCCCGGACGTTTAGGGCCCCCTGGATTCGGGGGGAAAATCACGGGAGGGGTCGGACGGTCCGGCCCGAGAGGCGCTCGACCGCCCGCAGCAGAGCCGAGTGGTCCAAGCCCCCGTCGCCCTGCGCGCGCAGGGAGGCGACGAGCTGGGCGACGACGGCGCCCACGGGCAGGGCGGCGCCGACCGTGCGGGCGGCGTCGGTGACGATGCCCATGTCCTTGTGGTGCAGGTCGATGCGGAAGCCCGGCGCGAAGTCCCGTTGGAGGAAGTTGTCCTTCTTGCGGGTCAGTACGGTGGAGCCGGCCAGCCCGCCGCCCAGGACGTCGAGCGCGGCCGTGAGGTCCACTCCCGACTTCTCCAGGAACACCACGGCCTCGGCACACGCCTCGATGTTGACCGCGACGATCAGCTGGTTGGCGGCCTTGACCGTCTGGCCCGCCCCGTGCGGACCGCACAGGACGATTGTCCTGCCGAGCGCGTCGAAGACCGGCCGGGCCTCGTCGAAGTCGGCCCGCTCGCCGCCCACCATGATGGACAGCACCGCCTCGATCGCGCCCGCCTCGCCGCCGGAGACCGGGGCGTCCAGCACGCGGACGCCCTTCGCGGCCGCGGCTTCGGCCAGGTCGACCGAGGTCTGCGGGGTGATCGAGGACATGTCGATCAGCAGCGCGCCGGGCCGGACGTTCTCCAGGATGCCGTCCGCGCCGTAGGCGACGGCCTCCACCTGCGGGGAGGCGGGAACCATGGTGATCACGACATCGGCGTCCGCAACCGCCTCGGCGATGGAGGCGGCGGCGGTGCCGCCGGCGGCGGCGAGCCGGTCGAGCTTCTCCTGTTCGAGGGTGTAACCGGTGACGGAGTAGCCCGCCTTGATGAGGTTCTCGGACATGGGGGAGCCCATGATGCCCAGCCCTATCCAGGCGATCTTCGGAAGGTTGCTCATGAGAAGGGTGCCTCTCTGGACGTCGGGGAGGTCGGCGCCGTACGCCGGGCGGGGAGAACCGGGGTGCCGAACGGCGGGTGCGGCGGCGGGTGTTGAGCAGCCGCGGGTGGGGTCGGTGTCGCCTCCGGGTCAGCGCCTGGCTGCGCGGCGGTCGGCGGGCAGCCAGGCGAAGGCGCTCTTGGCGGGGGACTTGTACTCCAGGCCGAACCAGCCGTCGTAACCGGCCTTGCCGAGACGGTCGGCGAGGTCGTCGAAGTCCAGGCCGCCGGAACCGGGCGCACCGCGGCCGGGGTTGTCCGCGATCTGTACGTGCCCGGTCTTCGCGGTGTGACGGTCGATCACCCGGTGCAGGTCCTCGCCGTTCATGGACAGGTGGTAAAGGTCCATCAGGAAACGGGCATTGCCCAGTCCCGTGGCGGCATTCACGCGGTCCACCACCTCGACCGCGGACTCCGCGCTGACCAGGGGGTAGTCGGGGGATTCGGGCCGGTTCAGGGCCTCGATCAGCAAAGTGGCGCCGATCCGGTCGGCAGCCCGCGCGGCGAGGACCAGGTTCTCCAGCGCCAGCGCGTCCTGGACCTGCGGATCGACGCCCTGGACGCGGTTGCCGTACAGGGCGTTGAGCGCAGTACAACCCAGGGACTCGGCGAAGCCGGCGGCGACGTCGATGTTGGCCCGGAAGCGGTCGGACTCCTCGCCGGGCAACGACAGAGCGCCGCGGTCGGGTCCCGGGAGTTCGCCGGCGTAGAAGTTGAGGCCCACCAGGCGGGTGCCGGCGGCGTTCAGCGCATCCCGCAGGGCGCCGAGCGCAACCTGCCCGGGAGTGGGGGTGCCGGTCCACGGCCACCACAGCTCGACCGCGGTGAAGCCGGTGGCGGCCGCCGCCGAGGGCCGCTTCAGCAGCGGGAGCTCGGTGAAGAGGATCGAGAGGTTCACATCGAAGCGCTGGTCGCTGAATCCCATGGGGGCTCGCATTCCTTCCGTATGGCGGAAGTAAGTTTCTGCTGAATGGAAGCGTGCCTCCCGTCTGTGAGGGCTGTCAAGTGGGGCTGCCGGATTCTCCCGGCAGGGCGCTAGGTTGAGTGGCGTGAAACTCAGGGTGGAATTCACGACCGAACCGTTCGATCTCGACGAGCCGCCGCGCCATGCCGTCGTCGCGCGCGAGATCGTCCAGTCCGCCGAGCTGGACGCCGTGGACGTCGGCCCGTTCGGCAACACCGCGGAGGGGTCCGCGGACACGGTGCTG
The DNA here is from genome assembly GCF_040681345.1 of Streptomyces sp. NPDC051776. Lineage (NCBI taxonomy): Bacteria > Bacillati > Actinomycetota > Actinomycetes > Kitasatosporales > Streptomycetaceae > Streptomyces > Streptomyces sp. NPDC051776. The sequence continues at coordinate 128,937 of NZ_JBFAYQ010000003.1, forward strand.
GCGGCGGTGGACGCGCTGCTGCGCAAGTCCCTCGATGCCGGTGCCACCCGGGTGTCCCTGCAGGTCAACGTGGTCGGGGAGGCCGAGGGATGACCCTGCCCGCCGACCACCCGTTCATCGCCGCCGTGAAGCCGCTGGTCGACGCCATGGGCGGGGACATGGTCGCCCCGGAGGTCGCCCAGGGCGACGATGTCGTCCTCGCCTGGGAGGGCCGTGATGTGGTGGCCGTACGGCTGCCGCATCTGTCCGACTCCCTCGACCACATCCTCGCCGAGCTGGAGCGGCGCCACGGGGTACCGCTCTCGGAGCTGGAGCGAAAGGAAAAGCAGTCGGTCGTGCGGATACTGGAGGCGCGCGGCGCCTTCTCCGTTCGGCATGGGGTGGAGACCGTCGCCTCCGCCCTCGGGGTCAGCCGTTTCACCGTCTACAACTACTTGAACCGGGAGAACGCGGCCAAGGGGGAGTAGCGCGCGCGGAACGGCGCTCGAATTTCAACAAAGTGTTGACGTGGCGCGGTGTGAGGGCGTTAGCTTGTCGCAGCCCACCGCACCAGGCCACGGAGGCTTCCCGTGACGTCGAGCACCCAGCGCACGCAGGGCAAGACCCCAGATCCCCCGGCGGGCCTCGCCCGGTTCAACGCCTCGGACGAGTCGGCCGCCCGCGCCGCGCTCCACGAGGCGTGCGGCAGTACGGCATGGTGCCGCGATCTGCTCGCCCACCGCCCGTACGCCACGACCGACGCCCTGCTCGCCGCCAGTGACGCCGCCATGGCCGGCCTCACCGCGGGCGACCTGGCCGAGGCCATGGCCGGGCACCCGCCCATCGGGCGGCCCAAGGCGGGCGACGCCACCTCGCAGCGCGAACAGAGCGGCGTGCAGGAGTCCGTACGCGCCGAGCTCCTCGAACTCAATCTGGCCTACCAGGAGAAGTTCGGGCATGTCTTCCTCATCTGCGCCACCGGCAGGACCGGCGACCAGATGCTGGACGCGCTCAAGGAGCGGCTCGGCCACGACGCGGACACCGAACGCGAGATCGTCCGCACCGAGCTGGGCAAGATCAATCGCATCCGGCTGTCGCGCCTCGCGGAAGGACCGTCATGACGGACACCGTCACCGTCTCCACGCACATCCTGGACACCAGCATCGGACGTCCCGCACGGGGCATCGCCGTCGAACTCGCCGTACGCACGGCCGCGCACGCCGAGTGGACCGTGCACGGGGCGTCGGCGACGGACGCGGACGGGCGCTGCAAGGACCTCCCGGCGCTGCCGGCGGACACCGCGCACGCACGTCTCCGCTTCGGGACCGGGCCGTACTTCACCCATCAGCACCACGCGTCAGGCCGGCAAGGACAGCAAGGACAGCAAGCCGAGGAACAGCAGGACGCCCCCCGCACAAGGGACAGCGGAGCCTTCTTCCCGGAGGTGGCGATCGTCTTCGCCGTCGAGCCGGGTGAGCACTACCACGTGCCGCTGCTGCTCAACCCGTTCGGCTACTCCGTATACCGAGGGAGCTAGCACCGACATGTCATCCGCCACCCCGCCCGCCCGCCCCGTCCTCCTCGGCCAGAACCAGTACGGCAAGGCGGAGAACCGCGTCGTCCGCATCACCCGCGACGGCCGGACCCACCACATCAAGGACCTCAACGTCTCCGTCGCGCTCTCCGGCGACATGGACGAGGTGCACTACAGCGGCAGCAACGCCAACGTCCTGCCGACCGACACCACCAAGAACACCGTCTACGCCTTCGCGAAGGAGTACGGGATCGAGTCGGCGGAGCAGTTCGGCATGCACCTCGCGCGCCACTTCGTCACCAGCCAGGAGCCGATCCACCGGGCACGCATCAGGATCGAGGAGTACGCCTGGGAGCGGATCGAGCCCGCAGGCGCGGACTCCCGCATCAGCGGCGCCGACGAGATCAAGCACTCCTTCGTCCGCAAGGGCCAGGAGGTCCGCACCGCCCAGATCACTTACGACGGAGAGAGCTGGGAGGTCCTGACCGGTCTCAAGGACCTCACCGTCCTGAACTCCACCAACTCGGAGTTCCGGGGGTACGTGAAGGACACGTACACGACCCTGCTAGAGGCGTACGACCGCATCCTCGCCACCGAGGTGCGGGCCTGCTGGCGGCACACCTGGACGGACGAGACGGAGCGGATGCCGAACTGGGAGAAGTCCTATGACCGCTCCCGCAAGGCCCTGCTGGAAGCCTTCGCCGAGACCTACAGCCTCTCGCTCCAGCAGACGCTGTACCACATGGGCGCGCGCGTGATCGACGGCTGCCCCGAGGTCGACGAGATCCGCCTCTCGCTGCCGAACAAGCACCATTTCCTCGTCGATCTGGAGCCGTTCGGCCTGAAGAACGACAACGAGGTGTACTTCGCGGCCGACCGCCCGTACGGCCTCATCGAGGCCACTGTGCTGAGGGAGGGAGCCGAGCAGCGCATCCCGGTCGACGTCACCAACCTCTAGACCTCCGAGACGCCCAATCCCCTCCGACGCGCGCGCCGGCGTCCGTACCACACGAGGGAGAGCGGGGGCATCTGCGCACTCCAGCACCACGCGGACCCGGTCGTCACCCCGCCCGGCCCCCGGGTCCGCGCCACCGAAGGAGAACGAGGAATCGCCATGGCAGCCAAGCGCACCGTCATCGAGAACTGCGCGATCGCGACCGTGGACGCGCAGGACACCGAGTACGCCTCGGGCCATGTCGTCGTCGGTGACAACGTGATCGAGTTCGTGGGCCCGGGCGCGGCGCCCGCCGGACTGGAGAACGTCATCCGGCGCATCGACGGCACCGGGCATCTGGCCACGCCCGGTCTGATCAACACCCACCACCACTTCTACCAGTGGCTCACCCGCGGACTGGCCCAGGACTGCAATCTCTTCAACTGGCTCGTCACGCTCTACCCGGTGTGGGCGCGCATCGACGAACCCATGGTCCACGCGGCCGCCCGGGGCTCGCTCGCCATGCTGGCACGCGGCGGGGTGACCACCGCCATGGACCACCACTACGTCTTCCCGCGGGGCGCGGGCGACCTGCTCGGCGTGGAGATCCGGGCCGCCCGCGAGATGGGGGTCCGGTTCACCGCGGCCCGCGGCTCCATGGACCGCGGCGAGTCCGCCGGCGGGCTCCCGCCGGACTTCGCGGTGGAGACCGCCGAGGCTGCGCTGATCGCCACCGAGGAGGCGATCGACACCCATCACGACGCGTCGTTCGGCTCGATGCTGCAGATCGCCGCCGCCCCCTGCTCGCCGTTCTCGGTCTCCACCGAGCTGATGCGCGATGCCGCGGCCCTGGGCCGGCGCAAGGGCGTACGTCTGCACACCCACGGCTCGGAGACCGTGGAGGAGGAGAAGTTCTGCCACGAACTGTTCGGCATGGGCCCCACCGACTACTTCGCGTCGACGGGCTGGCTGGGCGAGGACGTGTGGATGGCGCACTGCGTCCACATGAACGACTCCGACATCGCCGCCTTCGGCCGTACGGGCACCGGCGTCGCGCACTGCCCGTCCTCCAACGCCCGACTGGGCGCCGGGATCGCCCGCGTCCCGGACATGCTGGACGCCGGTGTCCCGGTCGGCCTCGGCGTCGACGGCACCGCTTCCAACGAGTCCGGGGAGCTGCACACGGAACTGCGCAACGCCCTCCTCGTCAGCCGTCTCGGCCCCCGTCGCGAGCATGCTCTGAGTGCCCGACAGGCACTGCGCCTGGGTAGCTACGGCGGAGCCCAAGTCCTGGGCCGTGCGGGCGAGATCGGCTCGCTTGAGGCGGGCAAGCTCGCGGACCTGGTGCTGTGGAAGCTCGACGGCATCGGGCACTCCTCCATCGCCGACCCGGTCGCGGCGCTCGTCTTCGGCGCCGCCGCCCCGGTCACGCTGTCGATGGTCAATGGCGAGCCGGTGGTCGAGGGTGGCCGGCTCACCACGGTGGACGAGGACGCGATCGCGCGCGCCGCGCGGGAGCAGGCGCAGCGGCTTGCCCGTATCGCCGACGGAGGCTGACCGCCCGCCGCCGGAGAACTGCGGACCCCAACTGAACACCGCCTCCGGCCCGTTGAGCCGGATGGTACCGGCGCCGACGGGCCGGCGGGTGAACGCCCCGCGGCCCGCGGCCGGTTCGGACCCCGGCCGGGAGGGACGGCTCCCGGCCGGGCAGCCGCAGCCCTGAGCGGGGGCCGCGGCAACGGCCGGGCCGGGCGCAGCGGATCCACGTGTCCGTTGCCCCGGTCCGGCCGTCCGTGTTGCCGGCCGGCGCCCGGAAGCCCTGGAGCGACGTGCGTGGCGGGGGCGCGTGCGGCGGGTGCGGCCGCGCCGGGGGCGCCTGGCTGCCGGCGGTGGCCGACGTGGCGACGGCGGTGGGGGGACCGCCGGCAGGGCGAGGCCGAGCAGGAGGCGTGAGGCCCGCCGAAGGCCGGTGCACGGTGCGTGAGTTGTCATGAACTCCTCCGGTGGGGGCGGGCGACGGCGCTAATCATCAGGAAACTTTCCTATTGGTGTTTGCTGCTGACGCATACCCGTCAAGCACTCGGCGCGGTGACGTGGCATTGCTCACGCCGCATCCCCGAGGATCAGGACAACTGCCCAGGAGCAGGCCGGAGTTCGGACCGGAGCAATTGACTGCTCATGTCGTGCTGCCGGTTGAAACCCCTACGGCCTCTCAACCCTCTTTGGAACAAAGGCGTCCCTGGAAGCCGGAGGAACTACGCAGAGCCCTGAAACAATTACGTTTACCGGTACGTATTGTTATGTGTGTGGGGTCGGCGGGTGGATCGGCCGGCTCGCTGAACAACGGCGCGAACGCAGTCGCGTCCGAGAGGAGGGTCGTGGAGAGACGCTGTCGCCCCTCCCTGCAAGAGGAGGAGAACCCATGCGACCGTTCGCGTTGAACTACGCCCGGCCGGCCGTGCACGCACCCGTCACGCCTCCCTATGCCTATGAATCCACACGTCAGTTGAACGTCCTCCCCGACGGGCGTCCGGCCATCGTGGAGCCCGCCGTGCTGCTCGCAGCCGGCACCACCACCTCCACCGCCGGCTCCAAGACGCATTTCGACGACTGACTGAACTCCCCATGACCGTACTGGTCCTGACGTGTGAAGAGGATGTGACCGCGGACATGGTGGTGTCCGCGCTCGACGGCGACGGTGTTCCCGTCGTCCGCCTCGACCCCGCCGACCTGCCCGGAGAGGTCTCCCTCTCCGCCGAGTACGTCCAGGGCGACTTCCACGGCCACCTCGCAGGCGCCGGCCGCCTGGTGACCATGAGCGGGCTCCGCTCGATCTGGATCCGCAGGCCCGGCGAGCCGGGGACGAACGCCGTGGAGCAGTCCGCGTGGCTCACCACGGAGTCCACGCATGCCCTGTACGGGGCGCTGAACTGCACCACGGCGCGCTGGATGAACCATCCCGGCGCCGCCGCGCAGGCCCGCCAAAAGCCGTGGCAGCTGCATGTCGCTCATCACAGCGGCTTCGCCGTGCCCCCCACCCTGATCACCACCTTCCCGCAGGTGGCCCGTGAGTTCGCGGAGCGCCACCGGGACCTGGTCGTCAAATCCGTCTCGGGAGCGCATCCCGGCAACCCTCCGATGACGCTGCCGACCACCCGGATAGCGCCCGACGCGGACTTCGCGGGCGTCGCGGCCGGCCCCACCCTGCTGCAGCAGCGGGTGCCCAAGTGCGCGGACATCCGTCTGACCTGCGTCGGCCAGGCGATGTTCGCCGCACGGAAGGCGTCCGATCCCGACCCGGAGCAGGTGGACGGGCGGTTCGCGGGGGACGGGCGGGGCTGGGAGCCGACCGGGGTGCCGTCCCGGATCGAGAAGGCCGTCCGGGCGTACATGGAGAGCGCCCGGCTCGCCTACGGCGCCTTCGACTTCGCCGAGGACGCAGAAGGCACCTGGTGGTTCCTGGAGTGCAACCAGGGCGGGCAGTTCGGTTTCATCGAGCTGGAGACGGAGCAGCCCATCGCCCGGGCCGTCGCCTCCTGGCTGGCCACCGGAGCCACCTGAGGAAGCACACGGCCCCGGGCCCGTACACCCGCCCGGTTGCGGGGGACACGAGCCGGGGCCGCGTCAACTCCCCCGATCAGCCCGGAAGTCGAACGGGACGGAAGCGGCGGATCAGGACCGGTCCAGGAGTTCGTACGCGGGCAGGGTGAGGAAGGCCGCGTAGTCCTCGTCGAGCGCGACCTTGAGCAGCAGGTCGTGCGCCTGCTCCCAGCGGCCCGCCGCGAAGGCCTCGTCGCCCGTCTCCTCGCGGATCGCGGCCAGTTCCTCGGCGGCGACCCGGCGGGCCAGCTCGGGTGTGGCCTTCTCGCCGTTCTCGAACACCACCCCGGCGTTGATCCACTGCCAGATCTGGGAACGGGAAATCTCGGCCGTGGCGGCGTCCTCCATCAGATTGAAGATGGCGACGGCGCCCAGCCCTCCGAGCCACGCCTCGATGTAACGGATGCCCACCTGCACGGCGTTGCGCAAGCCCTCGTACGTCGGCTTGGCGTCCAGCGATGCGATGTCGATCAGCTGATCCGCCGTCACCCGGACCTCTTCGCGCAGCCGGTCCTTCTGGTTCGGCTTCTCGCCGAGCACCGCGTCGAAGGAGCCGCGGGCCACCGGCACCAGGTCCGGGTGCGCCACCCATGACCCGTCGAAGCCGTCACCGGCCTCACGGTCCTTGTCCGCCTTGACCTTCTCCAGCGCCTTGGCGTTGACCTCGGGGTCGCGGCGGGAGGGGATGAACGCGGCCATGCCGCCGATGGCATGGGCGCCGCGCTTGTGGCAGGTGCGGACGAGGAGTTCGGTGTAGGCACGCATGAACGGGGCGGTCATCGTCACCGCGTTGCGGTCCGGCAGGACGAACCGCGGGCCGCCGTCGCGGAAGTTCTTGACGATGGAGAACAGATAGTCCCAGCGTCCGGCGTTGAGGCCGGAGGCGTGGTCGCGCAGTTCGTAGAGGATCTCCTCCATCTCGTACGCGGCGGTGATCGTCTCGATGAGGACGGTGGCGCGGATGGTGCCCCGCGGAAGGCCCAGGTAGTCCTGCGCGAAAACGAAGACGTCGTTCCAGAGGCGGGCCTCCGGATGGGACTCCAGCTTGGGGAGATAGAAGTACGGGCCCTTGCCGAGGTCGAGCAGGCGCTGGGCGTTGTGGAAGAAGTAGAGCCCGAAGTCGACGAGTCCACCGGGCACGGGCCCGCTTTCGGTGCACAGATGGCGCTCGTCCAGGTGCCAGCCACGGGGGCGCATGACGACGGTCGCCAGCTCCTCGGCGGGCTTCAGGGCGTACGACTTGCCCTCGGGGCTGGTGAAGTCGATGCGGCGCTCGTAGGCGTCGGTCAGATTGAGCTGGCCGCCGATGACGTTCTCCCACGTGGGGGCGGAGGCGTCCTCGAAGTCGGCGAGCCATACCTTGGCGCCGGAGTTGAGGGCGTTGATGGTCATCTTGCGGTCGGTGGGGCCGGTGATCTCCACGCGCCGGTCGTCGAGCGCGGCGGGTGCGGGTGCGACCTGCCAGTCCGCCTCGCGGATGTGCGCGGTCTCCGGCAGGAAGTCCAGCGTGCCGGTCCGCGCGATCTCCGCGCGGCGCTCCGCCCGGCGGGCGAGGAGTTCGTCACGGCGGGGGGTGAACCGCTCGTGGAGCGCGGCGAGGAACGCGAGGGCCTCGTCGGTGAGGACTTCCCCCTGCCGTGCGGGAGCCCGGCCGGGCTCGACATCGACGATGGCCAGCGGCGACGGCGCTGGTGCGGGCATGACGGTCACTCCAATACGGCGGTCGTACGGCGGTCGTACGGCGGTCGGTGCCCGGCGGCCGCCGGATCGCGGGGGCGGCACGGTGTGCCGTCGCTCCGGGAGGCGGTCGGTGGACGCCGTCCGAGGTTGAGGACGCTTCTGATCAGTGGAGAATAGTTTCCTCATGGTGGAACTACAAGATCTGTTGACATCGAGATAGTTGTTCGGGTGATCCACGGGTGGCCGAATGGCTCTCAGTGCCACCTGCTCCACCTTCCGGAACGGTCAGTGGTCCCGCGGCTTTCCGCGCAACAGGCCCCTGGACGCCCCCGCACCCGCGTAACCCGTCGTCTCGCCGGCCCCGCAGGCACTGGACGGCGCAGCGTGCCGTGGCGCAAAACCTGCGGACCCACGGCCACAAGACCGGCGGGCCTACTAGACGAGTAAGTCCGATGTCTCGTCTCGGCCCGGAGGGGCCCCGGATCTCACCCCAGGAGCCTCAGATCCTCGGGGGTGTCGATGTCGTCCGGGGCGGCGATGTCCGAGCAGTCGACGACCTCGATCTCGGCCTCGTGCCGCCGCAGATACGCCCGCGCACCCCGATCGCCGCGCGCGGCATCGGCGACCCCGGGCCAGTGGTCGGCGCCGAGCAGCACCGGGTGGCCCCGGTGACCGCGGTACGCGGCCGAGGAGAGGCTCGACGGCGACGCGTACGCCGCCCGTACCCGCGCCACGGCGTCCGCGCCGATGCCCGGCTGGTCGACCAGCGTCACGACCACCGCCCGCGACCCCGTACCGGACAAGGAGGCGAGACCGGCGCGCAGCGACGCTCCCATGCCCTCCTCCCAGCCGGGGTTGGGAACCAACAGGCAGCCCGGGAGATGCGCCCTGTCCCGTACGGCGTCCGCGGCGGCGCCCAGCACGACGTGCACCGGCGTGCAGCCGCCGTCGAGAAGTGCCCGGGCGGCGTGTTCGACCAGCGGGCGCCCCCCCAGATCCAGCAGGGCCTTGGGCCGCCCACCCAGCCGGCGGCCGCCCCCGGCCGCGAGGAGCAGCCCTGCGACCGGGGGCCGGGAAGCCGGTTCTGTGGCCTCCGAGGGGCCTTTCGGTGAAGGTCTCATGCGCCCTGCATATACCGGATCGACCGCGAGGGCTGAATTTCGCCCTCTGTGTGGCGCCGGGTGCGGAGAGTGGCGTTAACTGATCCGCGGCCTCTCGTGCCGGGGAGCGAGCGCCGGGGCCGGAGGAGTTGTGGGAGGGGGCAGCGTGGGACGGAGCAATCAGATGGTCCGCGGCAGGCCGACGGGCACCGTGGCAGCGGAGGGCGCCGTAGCGGTGGAGCAGAGGCGATCGGCCGGCAGCGGCCAGGACCTGGGGGCGGAGGAGCCCCGGGTGGCGGAGCTGTGCGCCGCCGTGTCCCGGCTGCGCCGTGAACTCGCCGCTCACCCGGCGGACTTGTCCGACCGGGGCGTTGCCGAGGACGAGCTGGCCACGCTGGACGCCATGGCCCGCGACGGCGCCCCCGAGGTGCCCCGGCTGCGCCGTTCGCTGCTGCTGGTCACCGGTGCCCTGGGCTCCGTGAGCGCCCTGGCTCCGGCGCTCGCCGATATGCGCACGGTCATCGACAGCTTCGGCGACGTGCCCTGCCAGCGCACCGGCGACTGACGCCCCGGCGGATGCCCGCGCCCGGCTGCCGTTGGCCCCGGCCGGTCGGGGCGCCCGCCGCGCTCCCGACGGCTTCCGATGGGCGTGAACTGCCCGACGGTGCGGGGGCGTTGAGGGAACGGACGCCACTGCCGGGTCCCGCAGGACGGTCGCGCGCCCAGTGGTGCGGGCCAAGCCCCGCACGATCTCTGCCAGGCCCTGTAGGGCGTCGGTCCGGCCCGTACGGCGAGGGTTGTGTCCCGTACGGCGTCGGTTCCGTGCCCTGTAGGGCGTCGGTCCGGCCCGTACGGCGAGGGTTGTGTCCCGTACGGCGTCGGTTCCGTGCCCTGTAGGGCGTCGGTCCGGCCCGTGGGGCGAGGGTTGTGTCCCGTACGGCGTCGGTTCCGTGCCCCGTACGGCGAGGGTCGTGTCCCGTACGGTGCGGTCCCGGTTCGGCTCGCCGGGCGGCCGCCTTGCACGCCGCGCGTGCTGGTGCCGCGCGTGGCCGTGCCGCGCGTGGCCGCGCGGCACCTCAGCCGCCGTTGCCGTTCTGTCCGCCCCGGCCCGAGTTGGCCAGCGTCATCGACAGTTCCGCCGCGACCTCCTGCAGCAGCGGCACGATCTTCTCCGTCGCCGCTTCCGTCACTCGCCCCGCTGGCCCCGAGACGGAAATGGCCGCCGCCGTGGGGGAGTCGGGCACGGGGACGGCGAGACAGCGGACGCCGATCTCCTGCTCGTTGTCGTCCACCGCGTAGCCGAGCTCACGCACGCTGTGCAGCGCCGCCAGGAAGCCGTCCGGAGTGGTGATGGTCTTGTCGGTGGCGGCGGGCATGCCCGTACGCGCCAGCAGCGCCCGTACCTCGTCTTCCGGCGCGTTGGCCAGCAGGGCCTTGCCGACGCCCGTGGAGTGCGGCAGCACCCGGCGCCCGACCTCGGTGAACATCCGCATCGAGTGGCGGGAGGGGACCTGGGCGACGTACACGACCTCGTCGCCGTCCAGCAGCGCCATGTTCGCGGTTTCGCCGGTCTCCTCGACCAGCCGCGCGAGATGCGGCCGGGCCCAGGTGCCCAGCAGTCGGGCCGAGCTCTCGCCGAGGCGGATCAGGCGCGGGCCCAGCGCATAGCGGCGGTTGGGCTGCTGGCGTACGTAGCCGCAGGCCACCAGGGTGCGCATCAGCCGGTGGATCGTGGGCAGCGGCAGGCCGCTGCTGGTGGAGAGCTCGCTCAGCCCCACCTCCCCGCCGGCGTCGGCCATCCGCTCGAGCAGGTCGAAGGCGCGCTCGAGGGACTGCACGCCGCCGGTGGCGGCGGACTTGGACGTTGCGGAGGTGCTGTCGCTGGACGGCGGCACGTCGCGTTCCTTTCGGGGCAGGTGGCGCCGACCGCCGCACGGCTGCGCACGCCGCGGTTGATACGGCGGGGACACCACGGCACGACCGGCAGAACGGCAGCTTACCGGGGACCGACGGTCTCCACATCGGCTCCGACGGAGCGTTCGCGCCGGTCACGGGCTGTTTCCCGGTTCGATCGGGCAGGCCGGGGAGAGGTCCGGCCGTCCTCCAGCGGGCCTGCTCATGTTTCGACCGGCGAAATTCTCCTCCCATGTGGTGGAAACCTCCGACGCGAGTGGTGGGTCTTGACGGGCGCACGGGCGGCGTGAAGACTCCTTTCAACAGAACGTTGAAAAGTTGAGGGAGAGGAGCCCGGGTGTCGGAAGCCGGCCTGGTACTGCGCTCGACGCGCGCGATCACCCCGGAGGGGACACGCCCCGCGGATGTCGTCGTCACCGGCGGCACCATCGCGGCCGTACTGCCGTACCGCACCGAGCCCCCGGCCGGTGCCCGGGTCGAGGACGTCGGTGACGACGTCCTGCTCCCCGGTCTCGTCGACACCCACGTCCACGTCAACGACCCCGGCCGCGCAGAGTGGGAGGGCTTCGCCTCGGCCACGCGAGCCGCCGCGGCAGGAGGCGTCACCACCCTCGTCGACATGCCGCTCAACAGCATCCCGCCCACCACCACCGCGCGGAGCCTGGAGCTCAAGCGGAGTGTGGCCCGCGGCAGGACGCACATCGACGTGGGCTTCTGGGGCGGTGCCGTCCCCGGCAACGTCAAGGACCTGGCGCCCCTGCACGACGCCGGCGTCTTCGGCTTCAAGTGCTTCCTCCTCCACTCCGGCGTGGACGAGTTCCCGCAGCTCGATCCCGCCCAACTGGAGGAGGCCATGGGCGAGATCGCAGGCTTCGGCGGCCTCCTGATCGTCCACGCCGAGGACCCGCACCTGATCGACAGCGCGCCGCGGACGCCCGGCCCCCGCTACGCCGACTTCCTCGCCTCCCGCCCCCGCGCCGCCGAGAACACGGCCGTCGAAGGGCTCATCACCCTCGCCCGGCGCCTGGACGCACGCGTCCACATCCTCCACCTGTCCTCCTCCGACGCGCTGCCGATGATCGCGGACGCCAAGCGGGACGGCGTACGGCTGACCGCGGAGACCTGTCCGCACTACCTCACGCTGACCGCCGAGGAAGTCCCGGACGGCGCAACCGAGTTCAAGTGCTGCCCGCCGATCCGGGAGGGCGCCAACCGGGACGCGCTGTGGCAGGGCCTGGCCGACGGCACGATCGACTGCATCGTCTCCGACCACTCGCCGTCCACCCCCGACCTCAAGCGCTTCGACACCGGAGACTTCGCCGAGGCGTGGGGCGGCATCTCCTCCCTCCAACTCGGCCTCCCCGCGATCTGGACCGAGGCCCGCCAACGCGGCCACGGCCTGGAGGACGTCGTGCGCTGGATGTCCACCGCCCCGGCAGGGCTCGCCGGGCTGGGCCGCAAGGGCGCCATCGAAGCGGGCCGGGACGCCGACTTCGCGGTACTGGCGCCCGATGAGACCTTCACCGTGGATCCCGCGAAGCTGCACCACCGCAACCGGGTCACCGCCTACGCCGGGCGCACGCTGCATGGCGTCGTACGGTCCACCTGGCTGCGCGGACGGCGGATCGCGGACAACGGGACGACCGCAGAACCCACCGGCCGACTTCTCGAGAGGCAGCAGCACTCATGACCGAGCATCAGCCCGGCTCCGGCTCCGGCTCCGGCTCCGTCGGAGGTCACTTCGGCGGTTCCGCAGAGTTGCCCCGCTTCACCGGTGACGCGAGCCCCTACAGAGGCGGCGACCCGTACGCCGACTACCGCACCGCCGACTTCCCCTTCACGCGCCTGGTGGACCTCGCCGACCGGCGCCTCGGCGCGGGAGTCGTCGCCGCCAACGACGAATTCTTCGCCCACCGCGAGAATTTGCTGACGCCCGAAGCGGCCCACTTCGACCCCGAGGCCTTCGGGCACAAGGGCAAGGTCATGGACGGCTGGGAGACCCGGCGGCGGCGCGGCGCGGGCGCACAGCAGCCGCACCCGGATATCGGAGACCACGACTGGGCCCTCGTACGGCTCGGAACGCCCGGCGTCGTCCGCGGGATCGTCGTCGACACCGCGCACTTCCGCGGCAACTACCCGCAGGCGGTGAGTGTGGAGGCGACCGCGGTCGACGGCTCGCCCTCGCCGGAGGACCTGCTCGCGCCCGGGGTGAAGTGGACCGAGATCGTCCCCCGCACGGCCATCGGCGGCCACGCCGCCAACGGCTTCGTCGTCGAGTCCGAACAGCGCTTCACGCACTTGCGCGTCAACCAGCACCCCGACGGCGGCATCGCGCGCCTCCGCGTCCACGGCGTGGTCGTTCCCGACCCGGCCTGGCTCGCCGCCCTCGGCACGTTCGACGTCGTGGCGTTGGAGAACGGCGGCGCGGTCGAGGACGCCTCCGACCGCTTCTACTCCCCGCCGGCCAACACCATCCGACCCGGCCGGTCACGGAAGATGGACGACGGCTGGGAGACCCGGCGCCGCCGCGACCGGGGCCACGACTGGGTCCGGTACGCGCTCGCCGGGCAGGCCGAGATCCGCGCCGTCGAGATCGACACGGCCTATCTGAAGGGCAACGCGGCGGGATGGGCGGCGGTTTGGGCGCTGGACTCCACAGGCGGCGCCGATCCGGCCGACCACGTGGCCGCCGCCTGGAGGGAGCTGCTGCCCCGCACCCGCCTCCAGCCGGACACCCTCCACCGCTTCGTCCTCGACGCCCCGGCCTCCGCCGCCACCCACGTCCGGATCGACATCTTCCCGGACGGTGGCATCGCCCGGCTGTGCCTGCACGGCTCGCTGACTGAGGAGGGGGCGCGGCGCCTCGCCGCCCGCCACGCGTCGCTGAGCGGCTGACGACTTACGCTGACGGCTGACCGCTCCGGGACCGCGGGCCCGCATGTCCTGGCGGGACCGATGGCTCCGCCCCGGGGGGCGGGTGGCCTAGGTGCGCGTGACCTACGGTGACGGGCGCGTGTGGCGGCCTGCGCTGCCGTACGCGGGTCGGGGCCGCTCGGCTCGGAGCCACGGGATCCCACCGAGGTCGCGCAGGAGCCGGGGACCGGGGGACCATGGGTCCATGAACACCACAGTCCGGCTCGCGCAACAGCCCGAGGCCGACGAGCTGCTCGGACGCAGCCCGCTGGCGGCCCTCATCGGCATGCTCCTCGATCAGCAGGTCCCCATGGAATGGGCCTTCACCGGCCCGTACACCATCGCGACGCGCATGGGCGGTGACGATCTGGACGCCCACGAGATCGCCGCCTACGAGCCGGAGGCGTTCGCCGACCTGCTCTCGACCAAGCCCGCCGTGCACCGTTACCCCGGTTCGATGGCCAAGCGCGTCCAGCAGCTCTGCCAGTACCTGGTCGAGCACTACGACGGCGACGCGGCCCGGGTGTGGCGCGAGGCGGCCGACGGCAAGGACCTCCTCGCCCGGCTGAATGCCCTCCCCGGCTACGGCAAACAGAAGTCGCAGATCTTCCTCGCGCTGCTGGGCAAGCAGTACGGCGTCACGCCCGACGGGTGGCGCGAGGCGGCGGGCGCCTACGGCGAGGAGGGTTCGCACCGCTCGGTCGCGGACATCACCGGACCCGAGTCGCTGAGCAAGGTGCGCGCGTACAAGCAGGAGGCCAAGCGCGCCGCCAAGGCAGCGCAGGCCGCGAAGAAATCCTGATCCGGGCCGGCGTCGCTGAGCAGTCCTGATCCGTCACGTTGCCAACTCCCGCAGGGGGAGCGGCGGTCGGCCACGATCCCCGGCACACCGACGTCCCGGAAGCACTGACCGGCCGCCCTCTCCATGTCCCCGGAGGAGAGGGAGTTCCACGCGGCGGCCGGGCCCGGACGACCCGGACGGCCCGGACGGCCCGGACGGCCCGGACGGCCCGGACGAGCATGCGGTCATGCTCTCTCCCACGGTGGGTGGTCACGACTCGGCACGGGGCCGGCGGGGAGGAGTTGGCGACACTGCGCCATCGTTGCCCAAGAGGGTCGCGCGGCGGCGTGGAGAGCGACGCAAGGGGTCTGCGCCTGCGCCGTTTTGGACCGGTACGGGTGCGCAGATCCTGTGAACTCCTGGGAAACTTCAGTGACTTGGCGTTGACATGATGCGCTCTACGCGCGTCATGCTGAACGGTATGCGAATCCCCCCACGATTCCTCAGGATCGGCGCTCTCGGCGCCCTCTCGACATCCCTTCTGATCGGCGGTCCCGCGCTCGCGTCGGCTGCGACCGACGCCGGACCCGCCCCCGTCCAGCGCACTCAGGTCGCCCGACAGGCAGCCGACGTCGGCGACATCTGCGAGTCCAAGCTGCCGAAGGAAGCGCACGAGACGCTCGACCTGATCGAGAAGGGCGGCCCGTACCCGTACCCGGAGGACGGTGGCGTCTTCTCGAACCGGGAGGGCGTCCTTCCCGAGCAGGAGTCCGGGTACTACCACGAGTACACGGTCGAGACTCCCGGTTCCCCGGACCGCGGTGCCCGGCGCATCGTCACCGGTGAGAAGGACAAGGAGGACTACTACACCGCCAACCACTACGAGTCGTTCGACCTCGTCGATCACACCTGCTGACAGCAGCGTCCTGACCACCACCGCCGCGGCGGCCGCTCTCCCCCACAAGCGGTCGCCGCTCGGTCGTTCGCGAGCCCCGCCGCCTCCCGGTCATGCGCCCGACCCCGGGCCCGCCGCAGCCGCAGCCCGTATCCGCCGCGCCGCAGCCCGTATCCGCCGCGCCTCCTCGCCCCGCCTGACCAGGCACGCATCGGGGACCGGCTCTGCGGCACACGGCCGTGCTTCGGTCCGGGGCGACGGGCCGGACCGGAAGCCGTGCCCCCGGCGCGGGCGTTGTCGGAGCCGACCGGTACGGTTCCGGCAGATGCGAGCGTACGAGGCGTACGGGCGAGCAGCGGAGGCAAGGGTGGGGAAACGGGCACTGGGCGGTCACATGCGGGGAGGCGATGCCGCTTCTCCTCGCGGAGCCCGGCGTTCCGCTCGACCGTGCCGTGCACTTCCGCCGCTCCGTCGCGGGCACCGAGTCCAACGTGGCCGCGGGACTCGCCCGCCTCGGCCACCCCACGCACCGGATCGGCAAGGGGAACCGGAGCTGCTCCCTTCCCAGCCCGCCGACGCGGCCGTGGCCGAGCTGCTGGAGGCCTGTCGCGCCCGTACGATCGTGATCAGGCGCGTGGACGACGGCGCGACGGCCGTCACCGACGGCGCGCGGTGGACCCGGCGGCCCTTCGAGGTGCCGCTCGCCGATCCGGCCGGCGCGGGCGACGCCTTCGCCGCCGGCTATCCGTCCGGCCGGCTGCGCGGGCTGCCCGGGCCGGAGGCGCCGGCCGAGGCGGCCTGCGTCGCCGCGCTCGTCGCCCAGGGCCCGGTGGACACCGACGGTCTGCCGACCACCGCCGCCCGGGACCGCGCCCTGACCGCCTTCACCGAGAGCGGCGATTCCGTCCACCGCTGACCCGCACATCGCACCCGTCGCCCCCAAACTGAAATGCCGACCCGCCGACCCGCCGACCCGCCGACCAGTACGGCCCAGAGCCCACCGGCCCCGAGCCCCCCCACGAGCACCACGTACGACGCACCATGCAACACGTACGACCTATGGCGTACGACGTACGACTCGACGCGCGCCCGACCGAGAAAGGCGGCCAACTGCCGTGTTCCGCTGGGAGATCACCCGTGCCGCGCTGGCACAGCGGGTCTTCGCCATCATCCGTACCGGGAGCTACGACGAGGCCGCAGCAGCGGCCGACACCCTGATCTCCGGGGGGATCAGAACCCTGGAGATCTCACTGACCACGCCCTTCGCGCTGGAGGCCGTCACGACCCTGAGCCGGGAGGTCGGTGACGAGGCGCTGATCGGGGCCGGGACGGTGCTCGACGCCCCGTCCGCGCGCATGGCGATCGACGCGGGCGCCCGTTTCCTCGTGTCGCCGTCGCTGGACGCCGACGTGATCCGTACGGCCCACCGCTACGGCGTGCCGGTATTCCCCGGCGTCGCCACCCCGACCGAGATCGTGCGGGCCATGGAACTCGGCGCGGACGCCATCAAGGTTTTCCCGGCCTCCGACCACAGCCCGCGCTGGGTCGCGGATGTGCTGGCGGCGCTTCCGCAGGCACCGCTGCTGCCCACGGGGGGCGTGACGGTCGAGGACGCCCCGGACTGGATCGTGGCGGGCGCGGCCGCGGTCGGGATGGGATCGGCGCTCGCGGAGGGCGACCGCGTCGCCGTGGCGAAGCGGGTCGCGGACCTGCTCGCGCGGGTGGCGGAAGCGGCCCCGGCGTCCAACGGCGTCTGAGGCGGAACGACGCCATCCGAGCCTGAACGACGCGGTACGGTGCGGGGGTCGGCGCTGTCCGGGGCGAGAACGTGCGCCGTCCGGCGTGAAGACCTGCGCCGTCCGGCGCGGAAGGGACCCACCAACCCGTAACCGCTTTCGGTCACCGCTTCCGACCGGCTGATGCGGCCCCACCCCGGGTCGGGGCTCCTCGGCCCCTTGCCGGGGTGGGGGCCGCAATGCCCGCGCCGCAATGCCCGCGCCGCAATGCCCGCGCCGCAATGCACCGGGCCCCGGTCGCCAGCGGTCCGTACTCCCGCGTGGGCTCCGGCCCGACCCCTGCGTGGGCTCCGGCCCGGCCCCTGTAAGCAGTGGCCCAACGCGGGCGACGACGCGGGCACCGCTCCGCGGTCACCTCTTCAGAAGCCCAACTGTCAGGCGGGGATGAGGCGTTCGTAGCAGTCGTAGTTCCGCTGGGAGACGATCTTGCCGTCGCGGAACGTGAGGAAGGTGGCGATGTGGGCCCGCAGGACGTGGCCCGCGGGTAGGTCGCCCAGCGGGCGGGCGAGCGTGCCGGTCCACAGTACTTCAAGAGCCACCCGGTCTTCCGCGGCCACCGCGTTGAGCACCTCGAAGTTCTGGTCGCTGAGGCCCTTGCGCCCTGCCTCGGCCGCTGCGCCCAGGGCCGCCCGATCGCGTACGGCGCCGTCGGGGCAAAGCGCGTTGGGCAGCTCGTGGTGGATCGCGTCCTCGTGGAAGAAGGCGGCGAGTTCGTCGCCCAGCGCAAAGCGTGAGACCGCCCCGTGGTAGCGGACGGCCAGGTCGATGAGGGGGTGCTGCTGGAACTCGGTCTGCTGGAACTGGGTCTGTTGGTACTGGGTCTGCTGAAGCTCGGACATGTCTACAACCATAGTTGTACAACCTTGGTTGTCAAATGCAGGATGGACGTCATGCGACAGGACGTGGAACCCCGTGAGCTGGACACCGGCACCCTGGCCCTCTTCGTCGGTTTCGCCGCGGCAGGGGCCGTCCAGGACGAGTTGAGCGCCCGGGGCTTCGGCGATCTGCGGTTCTCCCACGGCTATGTGTTCCAGCACCTCATCGATGCGCAGCCCACGGTGGGCGAGCTGGCCGACCGGCTGGACATGACCCAGCAGGGCGCCTCCAAGGCGGTGGCCGAGCTCGAACGCCTCGGTTGCGTCGAGCGCATCCCGGACGACCGCGACGCCCGCGTCCGCCGCGTACGGCTCACCGCGCGCGGGCGCGAAGGGGTCGAGGTCGCGCGCGCAGCACGGGCGGCGCTCGACGAGCGCCTGGCCGCGCGGTTCGGCAAGCGCGAACTCGCCGGGCATCGCGCCCTGCTGGCCCGGATCCTGGATGAACTGGGCGGCACCGCCGCGGTTCGTCGACGGGATGTCAGACCTCCGCAGTGATCCGGGCGGGCGCCGGGTGGATGCGCCGTACCGTGGGCTCCATGGACACCACCATCTCGCTGGTCACGGGCGGCAGTCGCGGCATCGGCCGGGAGACCGTGCGACGGCTGGCGGCACGCGGGCAGACGGTTCTGCTCACGGCCCGCTCGCAGGCGGCCGCCGAAACCGTCGCGTCCGGTCTGGCCTCAACGGTCGGGACGGGGACGGTCCAACCGCTGCGGCTCGACGTCACCGACGCCGCCTCGGTGGAGCGCGCGGCGGCTACGGTCACGGAGCGGTACGGCCGCCTCGATGTCCTGGTGAACAACGCCGCCATCACCTACGACACCTGGCAGCGGCCCTCCGCCGCGGACCTCGACGTCGTACGGGAGGCCGCCGAGACCAATCTCTACGGGCCCTGGCGGCTCATCCAGACCTTCGCCCCGCTGCTGCGCGCGAGCGCCCACCCGCGCGTCGTGAACGTCTCCAGCGAGTCCGGCTCGCTGGCGAGCATGGGCGCGGGCACCCCCGCTTACTCCGTCACCAAGGCCGCGCTCAATGCCCTGACCGTGATGTTCGCGGCCGAGTTCCGCGGCGACGGGGTGCTCGTGAACGCCGTCTGCCCCGGCTGGGTCGCCACCGACATGGGCGGGGCCGGAGGGCGCCCGGTGGGAGAGGGCGCCGAGAGCGTCGTGTGGGCGGCAACGCTTCCGGACGACGGCCCGACGGGCGGGTTCTTCCGGGACGGGCGGCCGCTGCCCTGGTGACACGGAACGGGTTGCCTGGTCGCGGCGGACGGGTTGCCTTGTGACGGCGGAATGGGTTGCCCTGGTCGCGACGGACGGGTTGCCCTGGTCGCGACGGACCGGCCGGGTACTGCGGACGTGCGGCGGCCGGGCCGCCGTCCCAAATGTCCGGACAATCGGACTTCACGACTTCCCGTCATCAGTGCTTGCGGCTAGTCTCACCTGCGTGGCGAAGCAGCAAGAGGCAGACCCCACCGGGTCTCTCCAGCTCAGCGTGGACCGCAGCAGCCCGGTCCCCCTCTACTTCCAGCTCTCCCAGCAGCTGGAGGCGGCGATCGAGAAGGGCAGGCTCTCGCCCGGCAGCCTGCTCGGCAACGAGATCGAGCTGGCGGGCAGGCTCGGCCTGTCCCGCCCCACCGTCCGCCAGGCCATCCAGTCGCTCGTCGACAAGGGGCTGCTGGTCCGTCGCCGTGGGGTCGGCACCCAGGTCGTGCACAGCCAGGTCAAGCGCCCCCTCGAACTGAGCAGCCTCTACGACGACCTGGAAGCCGCGGGTCAGCGCCCCGCGACCCGTGTCCTGGTGAACACCACGGAACCCGCCGGCGCCGAGGTCGCGGCGGCGCTCGGCGTCCCCGAGGGATCCGATGTGGTCCTCGTCGAGCGGCTCCGCCTCGCGCACGGCGAGCCCATGGCCCATCTCCGCAACCATCTTCCGGCCGGTCTCCTCGATCTGGACACGGCGCGACTGGAAGCCACGGGTCTCTACCGCCTCATGCGCGAGGCGGGCATCACGCTGCACAGCGCCCGCCAAGCGGTCGGCGCACGCGCCGCGACCGCGGACGAGGGCGAGCAGTTGGCCGAGCCGGAGGGGGCGCCGGTGCTGACGATGCAGCGGACGACGTTCGACGACACCGGCCGCGCGGTCGAGTTCGGGTCGCACATCTACCGGGCGTCCCGCTACGCCTTCGAGTTCCAGTTGCTCGTCCGGCCCTGACGCGGAGTCTCCGTACGGCACTTGGCCTCCTTCGGGCATGTCCGCCGTCGCGCCCCGTACGGCCCCGGCCCGGGCCCCTGGTGCGGCGCGGGGCCGCTCCCCGTACTGTGCTGAGCCGGTGCCTGCAGAGGCCGCGCACCGCTTCCGCGTAAGAATGTTCGGACAAAGTATTGACGTGGCCTGCCGCCCGCCGTTAGAACTCCTCCAGCCGTAACGATGCGGCCCAGGAGGGAAGGCGGAGCCACCATGGCGGGCAGACCCAGGATTCGTACGGCGGCGGTACTCACCGCGGCCATCGCGCTCGCGGTCGCCGGTTGCAGCAGCTCAGGCGGCAAGAAGTCCGAGGACGCGGCAGCGGGCGGCGGCAGCGGCAAGGGCGTGGACACCCCGCGGCTGAAGATTGCGATGGTGACGCACTCGGGCGAGGGCGACACGTTCTGGGACATCGTCCAGAGCGGTGCGAAGCAGGCAGCGGCCAAGGACAACGTGGAGTTCCTCTACTCCGCGAACAAGGAGGGGGACGAGCAGGCCCAGCTCGTCCGCACCGCGATCAACAAGAAGGTCGACGGCCTGATCGTCACGCTCGCCAAACCCGACGCCCTCAAGGACGAGATCGCCAAGGCCGTCAAGGCCGGCATCCCCGTGGTCACCATCAACTCCGGCGGCCAGTTCTCCAAGCGGTTCGGCGCCCTGTCGCACATCGGCCAGGACGAGGCCGTTGCCGGTGAAGCGGTCGGCGAGGAGCTGAACGAGCGCGGGCGGAAGAAGGCCCTCTGCGTCATCCACGAACAGGGCAACGTCTCCCTCGAGGATCGGTGCGAGGGAGCGAAGAAGACTTTCAAGGGCTCGCTGCAGACGCTCAACGTCGAGGGCACCAACATGCCCGCCACGCAGTCGTCCATCGAGGCCAAGCTGCAGTCGGACAAGGGCATCGACGCCATCGTCACACTCGGCGCGCCCTTCGCGGCGGCCTCCGTCAAGGCCAAGGAACAGGCGGGCAGCAAGGCCGAGATCGACACCTTCGACCTCAACGCCCAGGTCGTGAAGTCGTTGAAGGCCAAGGAGATCGGGTTCGCGGTGGACCAGCAGCCGTACCTCCAGGGCTACTTGGCGATCGACGAGCTGTGGCTCTACAAGACGAACGCCAACGTCCTCGGCGGCGGCAAGCCGGTGCTCACGGGGCCCGCGGTCGTCACCGGCAAGGACGTGCCGCGGCTGGAGAAGTACACGGCCCGCGGCACCCGATGACCAGGCGGGAAGCACCCGTCACGGATACTTGGGCGGCCGTGCCCGGAAGCTCCCGGACACGGCCGCACCAGGACGGACACCAGGCGATACGGAGCGCGGTGCACGCCGCGACCGGTGAGAACAGTGAGAGAGGCACGTCTTCGTGGCACGGGTTCGGACAGGCACGCGAGCGATGGGCGCCCTGAAGTCGGCAGCATTCCGCGCCACCCCGGCGCGGCGCAGCAGTACGGGCGGCAGGCGCGCGGCCGACGCGACCACCGCCGACACCGCCGTCAAGGCGAAGGAATGCTACGAGGCGGTCGACCCCCTCCGGCTCCACCAATACAACGCCGATGGCCTCGGCGGCGGCCGGCCGGTGCTCACCGGCCCGCAGACGATCAGCGAGAAGGACGCCGCCGAGCTGCAGGAGCACACGAAGCGGGGAACGCGATGACAGTCCTTGCCAAGACACCGACCACCACCACCCGGGACGAGCGGCTGCTCGAAACCTCCCTGATACGCCGCCTCATGGGCCGGCCCGAGCTGGGAGCGATCGTCGGCGCCGCCGCCGTGTTCATCTTCTTCGCCGCGGTGGCCGACAGCATCCTGCAGGCGCAGAGCCTCAGCACGGTTCTCTACGCGTCGTCGACCATCGGCATCATGGCCGTCCCGGTCGCCCTGCTGATGATCGGCGGCGAGTTCGACCTGTCCACTGGCGTCATGGTGACGTCCTCGTCGCTCATCTCGTCGATGTTCAGCTACCAGATGACGGCCAACGTCTGGGCCGGTGTCGCGGTCTCGCTCGTCATGACCCTCGGCATCGGCTTCTTCAACGGCTTCCTGCTGGTGCGTACGAAGCTGCCGAGCTTCATCATCACGCTCGGCACGTTCCTGATGCTGACCGGCCTCAACCTCGGTTTCACCAAGCTCATCAGCAGCACGGTCTCCACCAAAGCGATCGGCGACATGGAGGGTTTCGAGTCGGCCAAGACGCTCTTCGCCTCCCGCCTGAGCATCGGCGACGTCGACCTGTCGGTCACCGTCCTGTGGTGGTTCGCCCTCGTCGCGCTCGCCACCTGGATCCTGCTGCGCAC
The DNA here is from genome assembly GCF_040681345.1 of Streptomyces sp. NPDC051776. Taxonomy (NCBI): domain Bacteria; kingdom Bacillati; phylum Actinomycetota; class Actinomycetes; order Kitasatosporales; family Streptomycetaceae; genus Streptomyces; species Streptomyces sp. NPDC051776. Next base: position 151,476 of record NZ_JBFAYQ010000003.1, read on the forward strand.
CCGTATCGGCAACTGGATCTTCGCTTCGGGCGGCGGCCCCCAGGCAGCGCGCGCCGTCGGTGTCCCGGTCGCCAGGACGAAGATCGGGCTCTACATGGGCGTCGCCCTCTGCGCCTGGATCTCCGGCCAGCACCTGCTGTTCAGCTACGACGTCGTCCAGTCCGGCGAGGGCATCGGCAACGAATTCCTCTACATCATCGCGGCCGTCATCGGCGGCTGCCTGATGACCGGCGGCTACGGATCCGCGATCGGCTCGGCCGTCGGCGCCTTCATCTTCGGCATGACCAGCAAGGGCATCGTCTACGCCGAGTGGAATCCCGACTGGTTCAAGTTCTTCCTCGGAGCGATGCTGCTCCTGGCCACCCTGCTCAACGCATGGGTCCGCAAGCGGGCGGAGGCACGCGCATGACCGCACTGGTCCGGCTCACCGGTGTGAGCAAGTTCTACGGCAACATCAAGGCCCTCCAAGACGTCTCCCTCGAAGTGCACCGGGGTGAGATCACCTGCGTCCTCGGCGACAACGGAGCGGGAAAGTCCACCCTCATCAAGATCATCGCGGGGCTGCACCAGCACGATGCCGGCACGTTCACCGTCGACGGTGACGAGACCACCCTCGACTCTCCGCGCGAGGCCTTGAACCGCGGCATCGCCACGGTCTACCAGGACCTCGCCGTCGTCCCGCTGATGCCGGTCTGGCGGAACTTCTTCCTCGGTTCCGAACCCACCAGGGGCAAGGGCCCCTTCCGCCGCCTCGACGTGGAGAAGATGCGCGAGACGACCCGAAGCGAGCTGTTGCGGATGGGCATCGACCTGCGCGACGTCGACCAGCCGATCGGCACCCTGTCCGGCGGCGAGCGCCAGTGCGTGGCCATCGCCCGCGCCGTCTACTTCGGTGCCCAGGTGCTCGTCCTCGACGAGCCGACGGCCGCGCTGGGCGTCAAGCAGTCCGGCGTGGTCCTCAAGTACGTTGCGGCGGCCCGGGACGCCGGTCTCGGCGTCGTGCTGATCACCCACAACCCGCACCACGCCTACCTCGTGGGCGACCGGTTCGTCCTGCTCAAGCGCGGCACGATGTCCGGCAGCTACACCAGGGACGAGATCACCCTCGACGAGCTGACACGGCAGATGGCGGGCGGCTCGGAGCTGGAGGAGTTGAGCCACGAGCTGAAGCGGGCGCCCGTACCCGAGCATCTGAAGGCGGCCGCCGACAAGGCCTGAGCTGCGAGGACCGGACGTGCGGAGGCCGGTGTCGGTCCCGTTTGGCAGAATCGCCAGCAGTACCGCATGTCCGCGACCACCTAGGGACGAGATGAGCACGTACCGCGAGCCGGCACACCGCGGCTCGGCCAGGGTGACCGTCCTGCGCACCGTCGGCACCCGCGAGCGCCGCTCGCACCTCACCGCCCCTCGCGTCCCCACCGTCGGCATCGACATCGGCGGCACCAAGGTCATGGCCGGTGTCGTCGATGCCGACGGCAACATCCTCGAGAAGCTGCGCACCGAGACGCCGGACAAGTCCAAGAGCCCCAAGGTCGTCGAGGACACCATCGCCGAGCTGGTCCTCGACCTCTCCGACCGGCACGACGTGCACGCCGTCGGCATCGGCGCCGCCGGTTGGGTCGACGCCGACCGCTCCCGCGTCCTCTTCGCGCCCCACCTCTCCTGGCGCGACGAGCCTCTCCGGGACGCCCTCGCCGCCCGCCTCGCCGTCCCCGTCATGGTGGACAACGACGCCAACACGGCCGCCTGGGCGGAGTGGCGGTTCGGTGCGGGACGCGGCGAGGACCACCTCGTCATGATCACGCTCGGAACGGGCATCGGCGGCGCGATCCTCGAGGGCGGCCAGGTCAAGCGCGGCCGCTACGGGGTCGCCGGTGAGTTCGGGCATATGCAGGTCGTCCCCGGCGGCCACCGCTGCCCGTGCGGCAACCGCGGCTGCTGGGAGCAGTACAGCTCGGGCAACGCCCTGGTCCGCGAGGCCCGCGAGCTGGCCGTCGCCGACTCCCCGGTCGCGTACAACATCATCGACCGCGTCGGCGGCCACATCTCCGAGATCACCGGGCCCCTGATCACCGAGCTCGCGCGCGAGGGCGACGCCATGTGCGTCGAGCTCCTCCAGGACATCGGCCAGTGGCTCGGCGTCGGCATCGCCAACCTCGCCGCCGCTCTCGACCCCTCCTGTTTCGTCATCGGCGGCGGGGTCAGCTCGGCCGACGACCTGCTCATCGGCCCGGCCCGGGACGCCTTCCGCCGCCACCTCACCGGGCGCGGCTACCGGCCGGAGGCCCGTATCATCAAGGCGCAGCTCGGCAACGAGGCGGGGCTCGTCGGCGCCGCCGACCTCGCCCGGCTCGTCGCCCGCCGCTTCCGCCGCGCCACCCGGCGCCGCGTCGAGCGCTATCAGCGCTACGAGCGGTATGCGCAGTACGCCCAAGGCCTCCGAGGGAGCCGTCGATGACCATGGCCGACCGACCGGCCGTCCCCCGCCAGACCCCCTCCGCCCCCGGCAACGGGGGAGAGGACCCACGGCGGACACCGCCCAGCACCCGCCGCCGGATCCTGACCCTGCTCATCGTGGTGCTGCTGATCGGCATCCCGGCGGGCTATCTGGCGATCTCCGCGAAGCAGAGCCGGGACAGCGGCCGCGACAAGGAGGGCAAGGCCGCCGCGACGGGCCTCACCGAGGGGTGGCCGTCCCGCGTGACCCGCCGCATCTACGACGTGCCCATCCCGGCGTACTCCGCCGACGTCGCCTATTACGAAACGAACTCCTGGAAGATCAGCAAGCTCTACGTGCAGTTCGTCACATCGCAGGACGGGCTGGACACCTTCCTCGGCCGGATCGGCACCAGCCGATCCTCCCTGGAGCAGGGCAAGGTCACCATCAGCACCAAGGAGGCGGCGGCGGTGGGCTGGCAGCTCGGAGCGGGCGCCGAGTCGAAGTGGGCGGGTACGGTCCACAGGCACCCCAGGCCCGAACCCGTGCAGGACATCACGGTCGATTTTGCGAACAAGGCCCACCCCAAGGTCTACATCGTCTCCACCGTGACCCCCTGACCCAGCCGCCCCGGGGCGCCGGATAGCGTGGCGAACGTGAGCGAGAGCAAGACCCTTCAGCACCGGATCGACGGTCCGCAGGACGCCCCTGTCCTCGTGATCGGCCCCGCCCTGGGCACCACGTGGCACATGTGGGACCGGCAGATTCCCGAACTCGCCGGGCGCCGGCGGGTTCTCCGCTACGACCTGCCCGGCCACGGGGGAGCCCCCGCCCACCCCGTCGCCTCGGTCGCCGAGTTCGCCGACCGCCTGCTCGCGACCCTCGACGAGCTGGGCATCGAGCGCTTCAGCTACGCCGGGTGCGGGCTGGGCGGCGCGGTCGGCATCGATCTGGCGCTGCGCACGCCGCGGCGGCTGGCCGCCCTTGCCCTCGTCTCCGCCTCCGCGCGCTTCGGCACCGCCGACGAGTACCGGCAGCGCGGTGTGATCGTGCGTACCAACGGGCTGGAGCCGATTGCCCGTTCCGTCCCGGAGCGGTGGTTCACGCCCGACTTCGCCTCCCTCCAGCAGGCCATCGCCGACTGGTCGGTGCAGATGGTGCGCACCACCGATCCCGGCTGCTACATCGCCGCCTGCGAGGCCCTCGCCGCCTTCGACATCCGCTCCTCGCTGGAGCGGATCGAGGTGCCGACGCTCGTCGTCGCCGGATCCGAGGACGCGGTCACCACGCCCGCCGACGCCCGTGTGCTGGTCGCCGGAATAAAGGACGCCCGGCTCGCGCTGGTACCCGGCACCTCGCACCTGGTTCCGGTCGAGCAGCCCGCGGCCGTCACGGACCTGCTCGTAAGCCACTTGGACAGCTCCGGGCAGGAGAGGCACGGTTCCGGGGGGCAGACGACCCTGCTGCGGCCGGTGCCGTCCACCGCCGCGCCGAGGACCGGCAGCCACGCCGTCGTCCCGCCGGACGCGGAGCCGGGGTCCGCCGAGGCCCCGCCGGAGGTCGAGCCACCGCGCCCGGATCCGTACGAGCAGGGCATGAAGGTGCGCCGGGCGGTGCTCGGCGATGCACACGTGGACCGGGCCGTGGCCGACGGGGACGACTTCACCCGCGACTTCCAGGAACTGATCACCCGCTACGCCTGGGGCGAGGTGTGGACACGGCCCGGCATCGACCGCCGCACCCGCAGCGTCATCACCCTCACCGCGCTCGTGGCCGGCGGCCACGTCGAGGAGCTGGCGTTCCACACCCGCGCCGCGCTGCGCAACGGCCTCACCCCCGACGAGATACGCGAGGTGCTGCTGCACACGGCCGTCTACTGCGGCGTCCCGGCGGCCCATTCGGCGTTCCGCGTCGCCCGGGAGGTCATACGGCAGGAGACGACTCCCCAGGAGTAGATTCTCCGCGAAGATCCCCGCACCACTTCATTCGCAGGACGCCACCGGACCGTCGGGAGGACGACCCGTGCAGCTCACGAAGAAGGGCCACGCCTGCATCCGGCTGGAGAAGGACGGGCGGGTGCTCGTCATCGACCCGGGCGGCTTCAGTGAGAAGGACGCCGCGGTCGGGGCGGAGGCGGTCCTCGTCACCCACGAGCACCTCGACCACTTCGACGAGGAGCGGCTCCGAGCCGCGCTGGAGGCCGATCCGTCAGCGGAGATCTGGACCCTGCGCAGCGTCGCCGACCGGATCTCGGCCGCCTTCCCCGGCCGGGTCCACACGGTGGGCCACGGCGACACGTTCAGCGCGGCGGGCTTCGAGATCGAGGTGCACGGCGAACTGCACGCCGTCATCCACCCCGACATCCCGCGGATCACCAACGTGGGCTATTTCGTGGACGGTTCGGTGTTCCACCCGGGCGATGCGCTCACCGTCCCCGGGCGACCCGTCGAGACCCTGATGCTGCCCGTGCACGCGCCGTGGAACAAGATCGCCGAAGTCATCGACTACGTCCGCGAGGTCGCGCCGCACCGGGCGGTCGACGTGCACGACGGTCTGCTCACCGACATCGCGCGGCCGGTGTACGACCGGATGCTCGGGCCCGACGGTCCCGGTGTCGCCGGCGCCCGCCACGACCGGCTGGCCCCCGGGGAGTCGCTCGCGCTCTGAGCGCGGACGGGGCTGTCGGTGGCGGCCTGTACATTCGTCCCCATGCGCATCGCCACCTGGAACGTCAATTCGATCACCGCCCGGCTGCCCCGGCTTCTTGCCTGGCTGGAGAGCAGCGGCACTGACGTGCTGTGCCTCCAGGAGACCAAGTGCACCGACGAGCAGTTCCCGCGCGAGGAGCTCCGCGCGCTGGGTTTCGAGTCGGCGGTCCACGCGGACGGCAGGTGGAACGGCGTCGCGATCGTCTCCCGCGTCGGCCTCGGCGAGGTGACGCCCGGCCTGCCCGGCGGCCCGGGGTACGACGGCGTGCAGGAGCCGCGGGCCATCTCCGCGACCTGCGACGGCGTTCGCGTCTGGTCGGTGTACGTGCCGAACGGCCGCGAGGTGGACCACGCGCACTTCGCGTACAAGCTGCAGTGGCTGGAGGCACTGGGCGCCGCGGTGAGCGGGGACGCCGCCGCGGGGCGGCCGTTCGCGGTCCTCGGCGACTTCAACATCGCGCCCACCGACGAGGACGTGTACGACCGCTCCGCCTTCGAGGGGCTCACACATGTGACCCCCGCCGAGCGGGCCGCCCTCGAATCGCTGCGCGGCCTCGGTCTCACCGACGTCGTCCCGCGCCCGCTCAAGTACGACCACCCGTACACGTACTGGGACTACCGCCAGCTCTGCTTCCCCAAGAACCGCGGTATGCGTATCGACTTGGTGTACGGGAACAAGGCGTTCGCGGGCGCGGTCAAGGACAGCTACGTGGACCGCGAGGAGCGCAAGGGCAAGGGAGCCTCCGACCACGCACCGGTCGTGGTCGATCTGGACGGTGCGGCCGTCCGGCAGATCTGACCTCGGGCGGCCCCGGGGCTCGCCGTTGGGGCTTGCCGTGGTCAGCGCCTCGAGTGCCCCCGGCGCCTGCCATGGTTGGCACTTCCGGCGGCCCCGTGCCCTGCCGCCCGCGATGATGCCCAGCGCTTACGGCACGAGCAGCCGCAGGTCGATGGAGTCGGCGAGAGCTTTCAGACCCGCGTCACCGGGATGCAGATGATCACCGCTGTCGTAGGCCGGGAGCATCCGCTGCGGACGTGACGGGTCGCGGATCACCGCGTCGAAGTCCAGCACCGCGTCGAAGGTTCCGGTGTTCTCCCGGATGAACGCATTGACGGCAGTGCGCCGTGCGTCGACGTCCGGCGTGCAGTCCGGATAACCCTCGCAGGGCGCGATCGTCGCCGCGACCATGCGCAGCCCGCGTGCCTTCGAGCGTTCGGCGACGGCGCGCAGGCCCGCGACGATCTGCTCCGGCGTAGCGCCCCAGCGAATATCGTTGATGCCCTCGAACACCACGACCGTACGGGCGTGGGTCTGCGCCAGCACATCGCGGTCCAGCCGGTGCTGGGCGCTGACCCCGCCCGTGTCCATGCTCACCCCGTCCCCCGGGTAGCGGTCGGTGACGATCCGGTTCGCCGAGATGCCCTGGTTCAGCACGCCGTAGCGCGGGACGGCACTCTGCGCCTGGAACCGGCGGGCGAGGACGTCCGGCCACCGTCGGTTGGCGCCCAGAGTCGACTTGTCCCCGTCCGTGATCGAATCGCCGAGGGCCACCACGGAGCCGGGGCCGCCGCCGGTGTCCACGCCGGTCAGGAAAGGCCAGGTGCTGATCGTCCCCGAGTACGCCTCACCGCCGGTGTCGGCCGTGCGGTCGCCGCTGCCCTGCGCGCTCACATAGCTGAGCTGGTTGGTCCTGCTGTGCAGCGGCGCGGCCGTCACCGGATCCGGGAGATGCAGGCTGACCAGAAGGTTCGTATCGGCCGGCACGCGGAAGCGGACGACCGGATCGCTGAACACCTCGGCTCCGGCGGGGATCACCGCCTCCTGCCGCCCGCCGAACGACAGCCGTTGCGGGGGCCCGGCCGCCGCGGCGCCCGACGCCTGGACGGCGACCGACGCGTGCCCGATGCGCACCGGCGCGGACGCGAAGGTGTTGGCGAGCCGGACACGGATCCCCCGGCCGCCGGCGCTGGTGTGGACGACGAGCCGCACGGACCGGTCGGCCCACGGCCCCACCGCGGCGTAGCCGGACGTGCTCGCCGACCATGTACCGGTCCACCCCTGCGCCGGGCTGCGGACGGCGGCCGCGAAGACATGCAGATCGGCCGTGTGCCCCGGGTCCCGAGGAAGGACCACCGACGCGATCTCCCGTCCGCGGTCCACAGGCACGGTCACCGCGTACAGCCGGACCTTCTCCGCGCGTTGCCCGTCCGGAGTGTTGATGTGCGGGAGGGCGACGGCCTTGGTGGCGAGCGGGCCGGTGCGCCAGTCCGGGGCGGCGAGGGTGTACGAGGCGCGGCCGCCGTCGCGGTAGCGCACCGTGCCGGTGCCGGAGACGTCGGCGCCCGCCCCCGTCCCGGCGACGATGAACGACACCGCGTCACCACGGCCGCGCAGTCGCACCGCTTGGCCATTGGCCCGGACGTTGTCGGGCAGCCCGGCCGCCGAGCGGGGCCAGGTCAGCCGGGCGCCGTCGAGCACGAGCGTACGGCCGGGTGTCCAGCCCGCCGCGCGGAGGTCCTGCGCGGACAGTGACTGCCCCGTGCCGTCGAAGTCCGCCTCGGCGGGGCGGGCGTCATCGCTGACCGCCGCATTGTCGAAGAGCCGCTCCAGAGGGAGCGGCTCCTTACGGCTTTCCTGTGCGACGGCGGGGGTCGGTGCCCCGCCCGCGGCGACGGCGACGGCCGCCCCGACTGCGACGATTCCGGTGATCCATCGCCGTATGGCGAGCATGGCCGTCCCCTCCCGCATCCGCAGTGATCCGACAGGTGCGGGATGAAAGTAGGGAGGAGGCCGGGCGCCGTCAATCATCCCGGTCTGAACCGCGGTTGAATTCCTGCCATCGAGCGCGCCTGTGGTGCATGCGGCGGGACGGATGCGAACCTGAGTGATATGAACATCCCTTTCTTGGACAACTGGCGCAGGCGGCACGGTCGCCCGTCCGTGGCAGTGCTCCCGTCCGAGGTGGATCCCGACGGGGTGGCCGAGCTGCTCTCCGAGTGCGAGCTGCTCCGCAGCCAGGCCGCCGCGGCCGGGCTCGAACTCGATGACTCCGCACGGTCGTTGGAGGCGCTGGACCAACTGCTGCCCCGCTGGCGGGACGACCCGGAGGAGCTGCCGTGGCTCGGCAACGACGCGGGGCTGTACCTGGGGACCATGATCGTGCGGACGGTGCCCGGGGCCGCCTGGCAGGTCTGGCCGAACGGGAAGCCGGTGATCAGACTCGCCTCGGGCCGGGAGATCGACGTCGTGGGCGCGGGACTGGACTGGGCGGCCACCGGGGCCCCCGAGCTGTCCCAGATGTACGCGGAGGCCTCGGAGGGCTGACGGGCCTTGGAGGGCCGGCGGTCACGCGGTATCCGTGTCGCCGACCGGTGGCACCGGGCGCGCTGCGCCCCCCGCGCGGCGTGCGACGGCCCGGGCCGCTCCCGAGGTGGCGCAGCCCGGGCCGCCCGATGCGCTATCGGGCCCTGGCGGTCGTGCCCAGCGGGACATCGACGTACGAGGGGTCGTCGGCGGGGGAGGAGAACGTGAGCTTCGCCCAGCTCGGGTTGTGCTCGGCGTAGAGCGGATCGACGGTGTCCACGACGAGGGCGAGGCGATGCCCGGCCGGGACGTCGTACGCGGTCGAATACAGCTCCAGGTCCAGGCCGAACGGCTCGCCGGGCGTCTGCCCGTGGAAGGTGTGGGGAGCCGTGGTGATCAGCTTGCCCACGCCCAGCGGCCCCACGTCGTAGAGGTAGGCGATCGCGGTGCCGCTCCGCTCCGTGCTGGTGACGGTGGTGTGCAGCTTGACCGTGCCGCGGACACGTTGCTGGGTGTCGTGGCGCTCGGTCTGCCAGACGGCGGCGAAGGCGCGCGGGAGCAGCGGGACCGAAGCCACGGGCGGCAGTTCGAAGAGCTGGTCGAGTGCGCTGGAGAGGATGACGATGCCGCCGTTGGCGCCCGAGTCGACGTTCGCGAGGATGCGCTTCGAGCCGTCGAGGGGGATGCGCCGCGTCCGCGCCGGAACGGACGCCCAGCTGTCGTAGCCCTCGTAGTCGCCGGCGGAACGGGACTTGAGCTGGACCGGCTTCTCCTTCTCGACGCCGTTGTCGGCGCCCTGGAGGTAGTGGTCGAGCCAGCGGCGCGCGTTGTTCCAGGTGTCGTTCGGCAGGCCCAGCAGCCCGGTGATCTCCGGGGTGGCGTGGTCGCCCGGGCGGAACTCCAGGCGCTTGGGACCGGTCAGTTTCTCGTAGAAGTCCGCGTACTGGTTCGGCGGGAAGATGGAGTCGCCCCAGGCGTTGCCGAGCATGATCGCGGTGCCGTTGGCGTTGATGCGGTCGATGTACGTGGCGGGGGAGCGCAGGCGGCCCCACGCGATCAGCTCCGGCTCGTCGTCGATGTCCTTGTCCAGGAACTGCCGCAGCATGTGCTGGAATTCGGGGCTCGGACGGCCGGTGAGGTAGCCGGTGCCGGCCAGGAACGCCGAGGCCTGGAGGTGCTGGGTGCGGCCGCTGTAGATCGAGCCGACCAGGTCGGCCCAGCCGCTCATGGAGACCACGGCTCGTACGCGCTTGTCGAACGCCGCGGTCAGCAGGCTGATCCCGGCGCCGTACGACATTCCGGCCATACCGATCCGCCCGGGGTCGGCCGCGGTGTTCTCCAGCGCCCAGTCGATGACCTTGCGGGCGTCGGCGACGTCCTTGGGGCCGCCGACCTCGATGTGGCCGCCGGACTGCCAGAAGCCGCGGACGTTGTAGCTCAGCACGATGTAACCGGAGTCGGCGAGCTTCTTCGCCTGGGCCAGATACTCGACCTGGGGCGTGGCCCAGCTCGTGGGCAGGACGACGACGGGGTAGCGGCGGTTGGACGCGCTGGGCTCGTCCGAGTCGCTCGGCATGACCACATTGGCCTTGAGTACGGTTCCGCCCTCGCCGCGGATGTCGACGAACCGCACGCCCGCGACTCCTGCGGCCGGGGCGGTGTTCGTACGGGCGGGGGCATGGGCAGGGGGCTGTGCCGGGGCCGCCCCGGCCGAGGGTGCGAGGCCGAAGGTCGTGCCGGCGAGGACGGCGGCCGAGACGGCACCGACTGCGGAGGAACGCAAAGCCTTGCGCGGGTATGGGTGTCCCATGGGTCGGCTCCTGACGTCGGTGCTGACGTGGGGGGTCAGCACGCGCGCTGCAAAGTAACCCGAAAGGTAACCTCTGGCCACTACCGCTGGTAACGCTGAGGAGAGTTACGCCTCAGTAACAATCTTCGTCTCTCAACTACCCCCGGAGCGTGCGGTGGTGGGCGCCGGAGCCGGGCTCATCGCGGTCCGTGTGACGTCCGCGACGAGTTCGACCACGTCGGGCCCGTACGCGTCCGAGTTCACCACCTTCAGCAGCAGCGCGAAGGAGTGCGAACCGTGCCTGCGTGCCAGCCGGGTGTGATTGCGGGCCAGATACCGTACGGCGGCGTGATTGGCGTTGGAGTGCTGACCGCTGGCGAGGAACACCGGGCGCCCGTCCTGCCCTGCGGTCAGCCGCGCCAGGAGCACATGCTCGACCGTGCCCTTGTCCATGCGGTAGCGCTCACCGGCGATCGTGAACGCACCGCGGTCCGGCCCGGGTTCGCTGTCCGTGTTCACCACGACCCCCGGCAGCATCGACCGAAGGTGCGCCGCCATCCGGTGATTCGAGACCGGACCGCCGATGCAGAACTCCGTACGCTCGCCGAATCCCTGCTCCGCGGCGTCGTGCGCCACGATCTGAGAGTTCGCCCCGCAGTCCTTGATGATCGCGGACAGCTCCAGCAGCGCGAAGACATCGCGCCGGGCGACCGTCCAGTCACCGCTGCCCGCCGCCCGGTTCACCACCAGCAGGCACTCGGAGTTCGTGGGCAGCCCGAAGAAGCGCTGCTTGCGGCGGAGTGTGCGGCGCCACAGATACGCGCGCACGCACCAGCCGATCGCGGCGCTGATGCCGGCGGCTATCACGCCGAGGACGATGTTGCGCACGTCGTCGTTCATGGGCCGGGATGGTAGCGCCGCCATGCACCCTGTTCGAGGGGGACGACGCTGCTGACGGCCCGCGGCGCCCGAGGATAGGCTGCGGCTCCTCAGCGTTCACGTGGAGGTCTCCATGCGTCGTTCCGCCGTCCGGAGTCTGTCGCTGCTGGCCGCCGGAGCGGCCGTCGTCTCCATGGCCGCCGCGGCCGCGCACTCCGCGCCACCGGGCCCCGGAGCGGCCGGTACGCCGTCCAAGTCCCCCGTTGCGGTGGGCCACGGCGGAGCGGTGTCGAGCGTGGACCCGGACGCCTCGGCTGCGGGCATCGAGGTGCTCCGCCGCGGAGGCAACGCGGTGGACGCGGCCGTCGCCACAGCCGCCGCGCTCGGCGTCACCGAGCCGTACTCGGCTGGAGTCGGCGGTGGGGGCTACTTCGTCTACTACGACGCCAAACACCGCACCGTCCGGACCATCGACGGCCGCGAACGGGCGCCGCTCAGCGCGGAGAAGGACCTCTTCCTGGAGAACGGCAAGCCGATACCTTTCGCCGACGCCGTCACCAGCGGCCTGAGCGTCGGTACCCCCGGCACCCCGGCCACCTGGGATGCGGCGCTCGACGCCTGGGGCACCAAGTCCCTGGGCCAAGTGCTGAAGCCCGCGCAGCGGCTGGCCCGCGACGGCTTCACGGTCGACGCCACCTTCCGGCAGCAGACCGCGGACAACGAGGCCCGCTTCCGTGACTTCCCCGCCTCCGCGGAGCTCTTCCTCCCCGGCGGCCGGCTGCCGGACGTCGGCTCCACCTTCAAGAACCCCGACCTGGCGAAGACCTACGCCACGCTCGCCCGGGAGGGCTCCGGCGCCGTCTACGAGGGCCCGATGGCGCGTGACATCGTCGACACCGTCCGCAAGCCCCCGGTCCGTCCCGGCTCCGGACGCGTGGCACGCCCGGGTGATCTGCGGGGGAAGGACCTCGGTGCGTACCGCGTGAAGCACCAGGCGCCGACCCGGACCGCGTACCGCGGCCTCGACGTGTACGGCATGGCGCCCTCGTCCTCCGGCGGAACCACGGTCGCCGAGGTGCTCAACATGCTGGAGAACAGCGACCTCTCCGAGCTGAGCCAGACGCAGTACCTGCACCGATTCATCGAGGCGAGCCGCATCGGCTTCGCCGACCGCGGCCGGTGGGTCGGCGATCCTGCGCACGAGGACGTCCCGACGAAGGGCCTCCTCTCGCAGCGCTACGCCGACTCCCGCGCCTGCCTCATCCGCGACGACGCGGTCCTGCAGAGCCCGGTCGCGCCCGGTGACCCGAGGAACCCGGCGGACTGCGGGAGCGGCGGCAAGGCCGCACCCACGACGTACGAGGGCGACAGCACCACGCATCTGACCGCCTCCGACAAGTGGGGCAACGTCGTGGCGTACACCCTCACCATCGAGCAGACCGGCGGCAGCGGCATCACGGTCCCGGGGCGCGGATTCCTGCTCAACAACGAGCTGACCGACTTCTCCTTCGCCCCCGCCGACCCGGCCGTCCACGACCCGAACCTGCCGGGGCCGGGCAAGCGGCCGCGCTCGTCGATGTCGCCGACGATCGTGCTCGACGACGGCCGGCCCGTAGTGGCTCTCGGCTCGCCCGGCGGCGCGACGATCATCACCACCGTGCTCCAGACCCTGACCGGTCACCTGGATCGCGGCCTTCCGCTCGTCGACGCCATCGCCGCCCCGCGCGCCAGCCAGCGGAACGCGGCCACGACCGAGATCGAGCCGGGCCTGTGGAACAGCCCGGTCCGCGGCCAACTCGAAGCCGTGGGCCACGCGTTCAAGCAGAACCCGGAGATCGGCGCGGCCACCGGCATTCAGCGCCTCCCCGACGGCCGCTGGCTCGCGGCCGCGGAGAAGACCCGCCGGGGCGGCGGCTCGGCGATGGTGGTGCACCCGATGGGGATGCCGTAAGGACCGGTCTTCACAGGAGCGCCGCGGGGCTTCTGGGAAGACGGGTCCTGGCCTGGCGACCGTCGTCTCGCTCGTCGGGGCACCGTGGTGCATGCTGTCGACTTCTCTGAGTTCGTCCACCGACAGGCACCGTGACGGCGATGCCGGCGCACCATCCGTCCCGGCGGATCAGCGGGACACCGACTGCGTCGAGGCACCGCCCGGCACGAACAAGGCTGCGCGGACCGCGAGTCAGCCGGCGTGGAGGAGGCCCTCGACACCGGCAGCGTGGACGGGTGACGTGAGCAGCTCGTCGAGGTGGCGCAGGGCTGCCCGCACATGGGGTCGGCCCTGGTGCCCCGCCCGTTGCCACACGCGCATGACCTGTTCGCCGAGCCAGTACGCCCGGCCACGGTCCTTCACCAGACTCCAGCAGTAGTGGGCGTTCTTGGCGGCTTCCCAATAGGGGTCCAGCCCTCGTAGCGCCCACTCCTGAGCGACCTGCAGATACAGCTCCGCCGCCCCGGCAGGGTCTCCCGTCGCCATCAGTACATGGGCCCGCACCTCGCGCGCCCGCAGGAGATAGGGATGCCGGCCGCCGTGCTCGTCGGCGGCACGTTCCTCCAGGACGCGTGCCAGATGGACGGCTGCCTGCGGGTGCCCGAGGTCCACGGCGTCACGGATCCGGCCAAGGGCGTCCGCGTAAGTGCGCGGCATGGTCCGGCCCAACGGGTCCGGGGCAGGCGAGGCCGCCACCGTGGGCGGGAGCGCCGGTGCCAAGGTGGCCGGCGTCGTGATCCTCGGTGGTCCGGCCCCCGGTGCCGTCCCCGGCGTCGTGGTCTTCGGCGCAGGGGGCGGTCCGTCGAGTACCGCGCGGCAGGCGAGCGCGGATAAGGGGCGCGCGTCTCCCGGCGTGCCGTGGCGCCACGTGCGATCCGCCTCGCTCAGCACGGTCAGGCAAGTTCTGCGGACGATGGCCGAGGCGCGGTCCGTGTGGGCCGTCACGCGCAGCCCGCGGATGGCTTCCGCCACGTCCTCGCGTACGCCGTTGAGTGCTTCGTGCTCGAGCAGTTCCCGCAAGAGACCGGTGGTCGCCTTTCTGCAGGCGTCCCGCGTGGCCGTATCGACGTACTGGTGCAGGGCGATGGCATAAGGCGCCCGGCCTTGGTCGCCCGGCCCCCGGGTGAACGGCGGCATGAGCGGAGCCGGTTCCCCGGGCCGCTCCGTACGGTGGACCGGGTCCCAAGGAGACCGGAGGACCGGGTCCGTGGTGCGCTCGGCGTCCGCCAGCGTCCACTGGATCAGTGCGAGCACCGCGTCATCGACATCCGCGGGCCGTTCCTCCTCCCGGGTGGAGGGGAAGCGGGTGGACAGCTCCCGCCGGACCTCTGGCGGGGTCAGCTCCCTCACGGCAATGGTGATCGGGGCACCCAGGCTCGAGGCGTTCAGCAGCGCATCGAACTCCTGGTCGCCGCCGGTGCCGTCGAGAACGCCCGGCACGGTGGCCGCGGCGTCGTCACGCCTGCTGCTCATCGGCTTCCTCCTTCCCCGAGGTCCTGGTCGCTGCCGAGGCCGTCCTGGTCGTCTCTCAGCCGGGAGCGCGCGCGACCGACCCGCCGCTCCAGCGCCTTCTCCGTCAGGCCGACCCGGTCGGCCGCCTCGCTCTGGGAGTAGCCGATCGCCCGCAGGGCGAGTCCCGTCCGCAGAGCCGGATCCGGCATGGCGTTCATCACCTGCTGCACCTGGTCGCTGACGACCGCGGCATGGCACGGGTCGACCGAGCGGGGGTCGGCGACATCCGTGAGGGACGTCTCGTCCTCGGCACCGGTGCCGAGCGCGACATGGAGCATGCCCTGCTCGAGAATCTGCTCGCGCCACCACCGGTTGTAGACCGGTGGGAAACAGCGAACGCAGGAGCCGATGAAGTACGTGGTGAGACTGGCTCCTCGCTCCGGGTCCCAGCCACCGCGCTCCAGTGCGTAGCTCCGGAAGAATTCGACGCCTTCCAGCAGGGTGTCGGTGGCCAGCCTGTGCCGGTCCTCCGCGGTCCAGTCGAAGGTGGCCGCGTGGCGCCGGACCGGCCGCCCGGCGTGGGCGCATTGGGCGAAGATCTCTCCCGACTTCGTCCACCTCAGGAGTACGGGATAGCCGTACTCGAGCAGGCGGCTCGCGAATTTCCGGAAGCGGGCCCCGTCGAAGGAGTCCTGTCGGAGCACCTCCACCAGCCGTGCGTCCGCTGCCAGTCGGCGGGCACGCTGTCCGGGTTCCTCGCGGTGGGCGTCGGGGGCCAGGCGCTGCTCGGCGAGGCGCAGCCTGTCCCAGGCCACGGAACCTGCGACCGAGCCCGGGTCGTGTTCCCCCTCCGATTCGTCGAAGGGCGTGAACAGGGCCGGCCCGAGACGCTCTTGGACCGACGGCGACTCGGTCCCGCGTCGTTCCCTGCTCGGCATGGCTGCTCCTTGACGGTCGAGGCGCGGGCGGACGACATACGGGTTCCTAGGTGGCGCTCCCCGGACACCCCCCGCCGAACTCCTGTGTTTTTAACCGCAGTTGACACCAGGGGGAAGCGGTTGGTCCTGCTCCTAGAGCTCAACCAACACGTCCGCACCAGGGCGCGACACGTTCGATCAAGGAGCCACTTGTGAGCCACGAAGACCCGCGCGCGCCCGGCCCCGGGCCTCTGTTGGGCCTGCGCGCCGCCATCGTTTTTCTGCTGGGGCTCCTCGCGGGCGTTGGCGCGGGGGTGTTGACGGTACTCGCGGGAGGGGGACTGGCGAGCGCCACGCTCACCGGAGCCGCCGCGGCCGGCGCGGGAGTGCTGTTCTTCCACAGCATCATCGACTGACGGGCGCCGGGAGGCGGCCGCGCCGTGCGTCCGTCATCCGTCCCTCACCGGCAGCCCGTGCGGGTGAGGCCTGGCAGGCCCGGGACGGTGAGCCGCCGGCCCACCTGGAGCTCGGTGGTCTTCAAGCGGTTCATGCGGACCAGTTCGGCAACCCCAGCTCCTCCGCGATGGCCTCCTGCGACATGCCCTGGAGGCAGTGCAGGACCACGACCGTGCGCTGCCGCTGCGGCAGGGCGGCCAGCGCGGTCTGCACGGCACGCGCCTCGACGGTCCGCTCCACGGCGGCCGCCGGCGGGTGCGGGACGGAGTCCAGGTCGGCGGGGCGCCATCGTGCCCGGCGCCGGGAGACGGCCGACAACCGCTGCCGGACGATCCGGAGCACCCATGCGTCCGGGGCGGCGTACGCGTGTAATCGGTCCCACCGGCGGAAGGCCTCCGCGTACGCCTCCTGCACCGCGTCCTCGGCGTCCTGCCGGTGTCCGCACAGGACGAGGGCACGCGCCAGCATGCCGGGAAAGGAGCGTTCGAAGAACGCGCCGAAGTCCTCGGGCGTCCCCGTGCCGCCCACGTGATCAGCTCCGGCCACTCGGTCGTCACCGCATCCCCCTCGCTCTGCGCACCCCGCCCGCAGTGCCAGCCGGGCGCTCTCCGGGCCGCTGTGCTCCATGACGACATCGGTGTGCCCTGCGTGCAGCGCAAGGGAAAAGATACGCTTTCGTTCTCTCGACATCAGCCAGAAGAGCATGACTCTGGGCACGGCCGCGGCCACGGAGAGCATGACGGCGACGATCACCGGGTCGGCCACCATCACGTCACCCCCTGTCGTTCGTTCGCATGCGGGCACACACCGGGTAACAGGCGTACGCGGCCGATATGTTCACCGCCGTTTCCGGAAAAAATCCGGCTCGGCTGCCCGCGCACCCACCGAGGGCTAGGCTCGGGCTCCATGACGCCACCCCCGACGGTCCCGGCCGATCTCGGCCGCAGCCCGTACGTCAGCCTTGTGACCCACCGCCGTGACGGCACCCCCGTGGCCACGCCCGTCTGGGCCGCCTCGGACGGCGAACGGCTCTACGTCTGGACCCGCAGCGACTCCGGCAAGGTCAAACGCATCCGCAACAACGGCCGCGTCACCGTCACTCCGTGCGACGCCCGCGGCCGGGTCCACGACGGAGCGACGGCCGCGGAGGGCGAGGCGGAGCTGCTGGACGCCGAAGGGCTCCGCCGCGTACGGCGGTTGCTCACCGGAAAGTACGGCTGGCGCTTCCGGATCGTCGACGGCGGGGGCGCGCTCGTGCGCCTCGGCAAGCGGCCGCACACCGGGATCGCGATCACGCTCTGACACTCCATCACGTGCGCCGTACGAAAACTGTCCGTAGCGCGCCTGTCACACCGGCCTCATCCTGTCGGTGTCGAATGCCAGCAGGCCCGGAGGCCGCGGCCTCCGGGGGAGAGGGGCCGGACCGTGCAGGACGAACAACTGCCCGCTGACGTCGTGGAGTTCAGCGGATACCTGCGTCAACTCCTGGACGTGCTCGACCCGGAAGCGGGATGGTACGGGGTCTTCGCGCAGCGCGACCCCGACGGAATACGGGCGTGTCTCGAGGGCCGCGAGGTGCTGCCGTGGGACGTCGTGGACTCCCTGCTGCAGGATCTCGCCGTACGGCACGGCACGCAGTTCGCGGAGAGCCGCCGGCCGCGCGCCCGTGAGCTGCACCGCGCCGCCATCACGGCGTACGACCGTTGGGTGGGCGGCCGCGACGCCCTGCTCGACCGGCTGGACGTCATGCTGCGCGAGAACGCCTACGCGGGCACGCGCGAGCGGGACCTCGGCGCCGCCCTGGCCTCGGCGGAGGACCGGGCGGAGGCCGGGCGCCTGGAGGCGGAACTGGCGTGGGCGCGGGACGACCGCGATCGGGCGACGGCCCGTTGCGAGGAGTTGCGGGAGCGGCTGATCGCGCTGGAGCAGGCGGGGGCCGGCGCCCCGATCGCGCCCACCGACGACGCCGAGCGCGACGCGCGGCCGTCCGGTGCCGCCGCGCACGCGGCCTCCGTTCCCGCCGACCGGGCGTACCCCGATCCGGCGTTCGCGGTCCGCGCGGACTCCGATGCGGCGCCAGACGACCGCACACACCCCGATCCGGAGCGAAGACGGGTCGAGAGCCGGGACACACCGTTGCGGGGCGCGCGGTTCGCCGGAATCGAGGGCACGACCGATGCCGGGCCGGCGTCCGTACCCGACACCGAAGAGGCACCCGCGGCCGTTCCCGAGACACCGCGCGGCGCCCGTTTCGCCGGTGCCTACGCGGCGGGCCGGCAGCCGCGGGCGCCCAAGCAGCCACGCGCGGGCAAGCGCCTTCGCGACCGCCGCCGTGACCGCGACGCGGCCGCCGCCTCCGACCCGCAGCCGTCGCCCGAACTCGTCGCCGCCAGGCGGGCCACCGAGGAGGCCGTGGCCCGCCTGGCCGCCCTGCGCGCCGAAGGCCGCGGCGGCGAGGCGTACGTCCTGCTGTGCGAGGCCGTCGCCTGGCCCGCCGACCGACTGCCCCTGCTCCTCGCCGCGCTGGAGCGCTCAGGCCTGGCGGCGGATGTCGCGACGTTGCTGTGGGAGGCGTCCTGCCTGCCGCCTCCCGCGCTGGCCGCTGCCGCAACTGCCCTGGCGGATGCCGGCCGCGGCGACGACTGTCGTGCTCTGCTGCGCCAGGCCGTGGCCCGTCCTGCGCCCGAACTCGCTGCCACCGTCTTCTTGCTGCGCGCGGAGGACCGTACCGACGAGTCCGATGCCCTGCTCGACGCTCTGCTGCGGTCCCGTACGCCGGAGGAGGCGGCCCGGGTCGCCGAGACGGACCCGGAAACGCTGGTACCGATGCTGCTCGACGCGGCGGCCGGCGTGTCCGCCCACCGCTTCCGCGATCTCGCCCATGTCCTGCGTGTCGCGGGACTGCGGGGCACGCCCGGCACCGCCTGAGCGCGCCGGGAGATCCCGCCGGACAAGCGGGAGGAGCGGGGGCAACGACCGGAAAACAGCCCCGGATAGATACGCAGTGTGTCCGATGTGGCCCGTTGCGGTACGAAACGTGATCGACTCGGCCCTGTGACGGCGATGGTCTTGCCACGGTGCGTAGCGGGGCTTACGTTCTCCATCTACGTTCCGCGTCTACGTGCGTAGAGGCGGCGTACTCGGCTCTGGAGTATCCGGTGGGGAGCGGGCCCCGCCGCGCCCGCACAGCGCACTGAAGGAGCAACTCATGGCCAATGTCGTCCGCGCCGCACTGGTCCAGGCGACTTGGACCGGCGATACCGAGTCCATGATCGCGAAGCATGAGGAGCACGCCCGGGAAGCGGCCCGTCAGGGCGCCCGGGTGATCGGCTTCCAGGAGGTCTTCAACGCCCCCTATTTCTGCCAGGTCCAGGAGCCGGAGCACTACCGCTGGGCCGAGCCCGTGCCCGACGGGCCGACGGTGCGCCGTATGCAGGACCTGGCCCGCGAAACCGGCATGGTCGTCGTCGTCCCGGTCTTCGAGGTCGAGCAGTCGGGCTTCTACTACAACACCGCTGTGGTGATTAACCCCGACGGCACCGTCCTGGGCAAGTACCGCAAGCACCACATCCCCCAGGTCAAGGGGTTCTGGGAGAAGTACTACTTCAAGCCGGGGAATCTGGGCTGGCCGGTCTTCGACACCGCGGTGGGCAAGGTCGGCGTCTACATCTGCTACGACCGGCACTTCCCCGAGGGCTGGCGGCAACTCGGCCTGAACGGCGCCCAGATCGTCTACAACCCCTCCGCCACCTCCCGCGGACTCTCCGCCTACCTCTGGCAGTTGGAGCAGCCGGCGGCCGCGGTCGCGAACGAGTACTTCATCGCCGCGATCAACCGCGTCGGCCAGGAGGAGTACGGCGACAACGACTTCTACGGCACGAGCTACTTCGTCGATCCCCGCGGCCAGTTCGTGGGCGAGGTCGCCAGCGACAAGGAGGAGGAACTCGTCGTACGGGACCTCGACCTGGGAATGATCGAGGAGGTCCGTCAGCAGTGGGCCTTCTACCGGGACCGGCGACCCGACGCGTACGAGGGGCTGGTCCAGCCGTGACGTCGCACTCCGACATGCACCCCGCCCTGCTGGGCCGTCACCGCGCCGTGATGCCCGACTGGCTGGCGCTCTACTACCGCGACCCGGTGGAGATCACCCACGGCGAGGGCCGCCACGTCTGGGACGCGGACGGCAAGCGCTACCTCGACTTCTTCGGCGGCATCCTCACCACGATGACGGCGCACGCGCTGCCCGAGGTGACCAAGGCCGTCTCCGAGCAGGCCGGCCGCATCATCCACAGCTCCACCCTCTACCTCAACCGCCCCATGGTCGAGCTGGCCGAGCGCATCGCCACGCTCTCCGGGATTCCGGACGCGCGGGTCTTCTTCACCACCTCGGGCACCGAGGCCAACGACGCGGCGCTGCTGCTGGCCACCACGCACCGCCGGTCGAACCAGATCCTGGCGATGCGCAACAGCTACCACGGCCGCTCCTTCTCCACCGTCGGCATCACGGGCAACTCCGCCTGGTCGCCGACCAGTCTGTCCCCGCTGCAGACGCTGTACGTCCACGGCGGCGTGCGCAGCCGCGGGCCCTACGCACAGTTGACGGACGATCAGTTCATCCGGGCCTGCGTGGCGGACCTGGAGGACATGCTCGGGCAGACCCGCCCCGAGTCGATCGCCGCGATGATCGTCGAACCGGTGCAGGGCGTCGGTGGGTTCACCCTCCCGCCCGACGGCCTCTTCGCCGCCTTCCGTGAAGTCCTCGACCGCCACGGCATCCTGTGGATCTCGGACGAGGTGCAGACCGGCTGGGGCAGGACCGGCGAGCACTTCTGGGGCTGGCAGGCGCACGCCGGAAACGGCCCGCCCGACATGCTCACCTTCGCCAAGGGCATCGGCAACGGCATGTCCATCGGCGGAGTCGTCGCCCGCGCCGAGGTCATGAACTGCCTGGAGTCCAACTCCATTTCGACCTTCGGCGGCAGCCCCGTCACCATGGCGGCGGGGCTTGCCAACCTCGCGTACCTCATCGAACACGACCTCCAGGGCAACGCCCGCCGGGTCGGCGGTCTGCTCATCGAGCGGCTGCGGGCCGTGGCCGCCGGGCTGCCGGTCGTACGGGAAGTGCGCGGCCGGGGCCTGATGATCGGGATCGAGCTGGTGGACGCCGACGGCGCGCCCTCGCCGCAGTCCGCGTCGCTGGCCCTGGAGTACGCCCGCGAGGAGGGGCTGCTGATCGGCAAGGGCGGCCGTGAGGGCCACTCATTGCGCATCGCCCCGCCGCTGTCGCTCAGCGTCGCCGAGGCCGAGGAGGGCGCGGCGATGCTCGAAGCGGCCCTGAAGCGCGTGCAGTCCGAGACCGAAGGGAGGACGCAGCCATGACGCGCACCGTCATCCGGGGCGGCCTGGTCGTCACCGCCGCCGAGGAGACCCACGCCGATGTCCTGATCGAGGACAGCCGGATCGCCGCCCTCGCCGCGCACGGCAGCGCGGCGGGGGAGAGCTGGACCGCCGACCGTACGATCGACGCGACGGGCAAGTATGTGATCCCGGGCGGCGTCGACGCCCACACCCACATGGAGCTGCCCTTCGGCGGCACCTTCGCCTCCGACACCTTCGAGACCGGGACCCGGGCCGCGGCCTGGGGCGGCACCACGACGATCGTCGACTTCGCCGTCCAGTCCAAGGGGCAGCCGCTGCGCGCAGGACTCGACGCCTGGTACGCCAAGGCCGACGCCAACTGCGCCGTCGACTACGGATTCCACATGATCGTCTCGGATGTCAACGAGGGCACCCTGAAGGAGATGGACCTCCTCGTGGCGGAGGGCATCACCTCGTTCAAGCTCTTCATGGCCTACCCGGGCGTCTTCTACAGCGACGACGGGCAGATCCTGCGCGCCATGCAGCGCGCCGCCGCCGGCGGCGGCCTGATCATGATGCACGCCGAGAACGGCATCGCCATCGACGTCCTCATAGAGCAGGCGCTGACCGAGGGCCGCACCGACCCGCGCTACCACGGCGAGGTGCGCAAGGTGCTGCTGGAGGCGGAGGCCACGCACCGAGCGATCCAGCTCGCGCGGGTGGCGGGTGCCCCGCTCTACGTCGTGCACGTCTCCGCCGAGGAGGCCGTCGCCGAACTCGCCCAGGCCCGCGACATGGGGCTCAATGTCTTCGGCGAGACCTGCCCGCAGTACCTCTTCCTGTCCACCGACAACCTCGCCGAGCCGGACTTCGAGGGCGCCAAGTACGTGTGCTCCACGCCCCTGCGGCCGCGCGAGCACCAGGCGGCCCTGTGGCGGGGTCTGCGGACCAACGATCTGCAGGTCGTCTCCACCGACCACTGCCCCTTCTGCTTCAGCGGGCAGAAGGATCTGGGCCGCGGGGACTTCTCCAAGATCCCCAACGGTCTTCCCGGCGTGGAGAACCGCATGGACCTGCTCCACCAGGCCGTCATCGACGGGCACATCTCCCGCCGGCGCTGGATCGAGATCGCCTGCGCCACTCCGGCCCGGATGTTCGGCCTCTACCCGCGCAAGGGCACGATCGCCCCCGGCGCGGACGCCGACGTCGTCGTCTACGACCCGCACGCCGAGCAGGTCATCTCCGCCGAGACCCACCACATGAACGTCGACTACTCGGCGTACGAGGGCAGGCGGATCACCGGCAAGGTCGAAACCGTCCTCTCGCGCGGCGAAACCGTCGTCGACCGGGGCGAGTTCACCGGGCGGGCCGGCCATGGCCAGTACGTGCCGCGCGGCACCTGTCAATATCTGATCTGAGAGGGGGGCCGCCATGGATTTCGGACTCGTCCTGCAGACCGACCCGCCCGCATCGGCCGTCGTGGGCCTGATGAAACGCGCCGAGCGGCAGGGGTTCCGGTACGGCTGGACTTTTGACTCGGCCGTGCTCTGGCAGGAGCCGTTCGTCATCTACAGCCGCATCCTGGAGCACACCGAGCGGCTGATCGTGGGCCCGATGGTGACCAACCCGGGCACCCGCACCTGGGAGGTCACCGCCTCCACCTTCGCCACGCTCAACGAGATGTACGGCAACCGCACCGTCTGCGGCATCGGGCGGGGCGACTCCGCGATGCGCGTCGCGGGCCGCAAGCCCAACACCCTCGCCCGCCTCGGCGAGGCGATCGGGGTCATCCGCGACCTCGCCGAGGGCCGGGAGACGGAGATAGAGGGCGAGACCCTGCGCCTCCCGTGGGTCGAGAACGGGAAGCTGCCGGTGTGGATGGCGGCGTACGGGCCCAAGGCCCTGGCGCTCGCAGGGCAGAAGGCCGACGGGTTCATCCTGCAGCTCGCCGACCCGTATCTGACGGAGTGGATGGTCCGGTCCGTGCGGACCGCCGCGGAGGAGGCGGGCCGTGATCCGGACGCGGTGACGGTCTGCGTCGCCGCACCCGCGTACGTGGGCGACGACCTGGCCCATGCGCGCGAGCAGTGCCGATGGTTCGGCGGCATGGTCGGCAATCACGTGGCCGACCTGGTCGCCCGTTACGGCGAGCACTCCGACCTCGTCCCCGCTGCACTGACGGACTACATCAAGTCCCGCCGGGGCTACGACTACAGCCACCACGGACGGGCCGGGAATCCCTCGACCGACTTCGTCTCGGACGAGATCGTCGACCGCTTCTGCCTGCTCGGCCCGCCCGAGGCGCATATGGCGAAGCTGAAGATGTTGCGTGATCTGGGCGTCGACCAGTTCGCGGTCTATGCGATGCACGACGCCAAGGAGTCGACCATCGACGCCTACGGAGAGCACATCATCCCGGCGCTCACCGGCTGACGGCGTCGGTCGCCGGGTCCGGCGGACCCGCCCGCCGGGCCCGCTCCTGCCGGCCCACTGGACCCGCTCCTCGTCCAACCGGACACGCTCCTGTCGTCCCGCCTCGCCGTTCCGGGGCGGGAGGACGGGGAATCAGGCAATTCCTCCGCGAACGAACGGCCCCGTCATGACAGATGCCCCCGACGCCGCTGTGCCGCCGTCCCAGATACACGCGCAGGTCACCCACCCCGACGGCCGGGTTGAGCTCCCGCCCGGCACCGAACTACCCGACAGCCACTTCTCGAACGAGGACCTGCGGCCCGTCCCCGTCTCCGGCCGCCACTGGACCACGTACAACTTCGCCGCCCTGTGGGTCGGCATGGCCCACAACATCCCGTCCTGGACGCTCGCCTCGGGACTCGTCGCGCTCGGGATGGACTGGAAGCAGGCCGTCCTCACCATCGCCCTCGGCAATGTCATCGTGCTCTTCCCGATGCTGCTGACCGGGCACGCGGGGCCCAAGTACGGAATCCCGTTCCCCGTCCTGGCCCGCGCCTCGTTCGGCCTCCGCGGGGCCAACCTGCCCGCGCTGCTCCGCGCCGCCGTGGCCTGCGCCTGGTTCGGCATCCAGACCTGGATCGGCGGGCAGGGCATCTACATCCTGCTGGGCAAGCTGTTCGGCGGCGGCTGGGAACGGGCCGGCGAGGTCGGCGGCTATCCCTGGACCCTGTGGCTCTGCTTCGTCATCTTCTGGGCGCTCGAACTCGCCATCATCTACCGGGGCATGGAGACCCTGCGCCGCTTCGAGAACTGGGCGGCTCCCTTCGTCCTCGTCGGCGCCCTGGTGCTGCTCATCTGGATCGCGAACAAGGCCGGTGGCTTCGGCCCGCTCCTCGACCAGCCCTCGAAGCTCGGCTGGGGCACCGAGTTCTGGACGGTCTTCTTCCCCGCCCTCATGGGCATGATCGGCTTCTGGGCCACCCTGTCGCTGAACATCCCGGACTTCACCCGCTTCGGCAAGGGCCAGCGCGCCCAGGTCTGGGGCCAGTCCCTCGGTCTGCCCACCACCATGACCGCCTTCGCGATGCTGTCGGTCCTGGTCACCTCCGGCTCCCAGGCGGTCTTCGGCGAGCCGATGTGGGACCCGGTCGCGCTGTCGGGCAAGGCGGACAACGCCTTCGGTCTGGTCTTCGCTCTCGTGACGGTCCTCGTCGCCACGATCTCGGTCAACATCGCTGCGAACGTGGTCTCACCGGCGTACGACCTGGCCAACCTGGCCCCCAAGGTCATCAACTTCCGTACGGGAGCGCTGATCACGGGCGTGGTCGGCGTCATCATCTTCCCCTGGAAGCTCACGGCGACGCCCGAGTTGTACATCTTCACCTGGCTCGGCGTGGTCGGCGGACTGCTCGGTACGGTCGCGGGCATCCTGATCGCCGACTACTGGATCATCCGCCGCACCGTGCTGGACCTGGCCGATCTCTACCGGCCCGAAGGCCGCTACTGGTACGCCTCCGGCTGGAACTGGAGGGCGGTCGTGGCCTTTGCGGCCGGTGGTCTGCTGGCCGTCGGCGGCTCGTACTCGGCACCGGGCAAGGGCCCCTTCCCCGAGCACGGCCTCATCCCCCTCCTCCAGCCGCTCGCCGACTACGGCTGGGCGGTGGGCCTGGGGACGGCGGTGGTGCTCTACACGGTGCTGATGCTGTCCTGGAGGATGCCCTCGTCGCGCTGACCTGAACGCCGGACCCGTGCCCGTGCCCGGGACCGTGGCTCGTCCACGCCGCGGAGGAGGTGTCTAAGCCGCGAGGACGTCCGCCCAGCGAGTGATCCCGCCGGAGTGGGTGTTCACACCGCACCGGGCCGACAGGGCGGTGATGATGCCGATCCCGCGGCCGTGCTCGTCCGGGTCGTCCCCGTCGGCCGGCCGGCGCGACGGATCCGCGGGTCCCGCGTCGGTGACCTCGATGCGCAGGGCGCTGTCTCCGTCGACCTCGGTCCACGACAGGCGCAGTGCCGCCGGGGGCAGCGTGTGAATGATCGCGTTGGTGAACAGTTCCGAGATCACCAGGAGCGAGTCCGCGGCCGTGGCCGGGGAGAGCTTCCAGTCGTCCAGGATCGTACGCACGTGGCGGCGTACGGCCGAGACGGACTGGGGCACGTGCGGCAGGGGGCAGATGTGTTCCGCCGCCTCCCGCCGCATCGTGTTGAGCTGTACCGCCATGGGCCCTCCTCCAGGGTGCCTGCCGGAAAGACGCAGGTCTTTGAGCGGCGACGCTAAGGAGTGTCGGACGCCCGGTCAATGAACAGGGGTCGGCATTACCGAACGCACCTCCCGGCCGCGCGAACGGCCCCGGGCCTTGCACGATGCCTACCGGTGATCGCGACGCTAGGATCGCTTTATGGCCGGCCCGGTCCAGTCCATCGAACGGGCGGCGGCGATCTTGCGTCTGCTCGCCGGCGGTCCCCGGCGGCTCGGACTCGGCGAGGTAGCGGCTTCGCTCGGGCTGGCGAAGGGCACGACGCACGGCATTCTGCGCACCCTGCAGCACGTGGACTTCGTGGAGCAGGACGAGGCCACCGGAAAGTACCAGCTCGGGGCCGCACTGCTGCATCTGGGCACCAGCTACCTCGACGTCAACGAACTGCGGTCGCGCTCCATCAACTGGGCCGACGCCCTTGCCGCCCGCAGCGGCGAGGCGGTCCGCCTGGGCGCGCCCCTGGAGGGCCAGGTGCTCATCATCCACCACGTCTTCCGGCCGGACGACACCCTCCAGACGCTGGACGTGGGCTCGCTGCTGCCGCTGCACGCCTCCTCGCTGGGCAAGGTCCTGCTGGCCTTCGGAAGCACTCCCTTGGAGCCGCTGCTGGAAGCCGGCCTGGATGCGTACACCCGGCACACCCTGGCCGCCCCCGACGAGCTCACCCGGGCCCTCGCCGAGATCCGGGAGCTCGGATGGGCCGCCGAGGTCCAGGAGATGAGCATGGGCGACGCCGGTGTCGCCGCGCCGATCAGGGGGCACGGCGGTCTTGTGGTGGGCGCCATCGGAGCGTCCGGCGCGGTCGAACGGATCTGCGACAGCCAGGGCCGCCCCCAGCCGGCCCTGGTGACCCTGGTCCGCGATGCCGCGCGGGCGGTCTCCAGAGACCTGGGGGCGGCCCGCTGGTGAGCCCACCGGCCTCCTCACAAGCATCGGAAGGCAGGCCTGATCATGGTTTAACCGCTGGTGATGTCCATCGACCAGGGCACCAACTCCACTCGATGCATCATGTTCGACCACCAGGGACGGCTGGTGTCCGTCGCCCAGCGGGAGCACCAGCAGCACTTCCCCAGGCCCGGCTGGGTCGAGCACGACGCCTTGGAGATCTGGCGCAATCTGCAGCGCGTGGTGCCGCAGGCGCTCTCCGAGGCCGGTGCCGGCGCCGAGGGGGCCGCCGCGGAGACGGTCGCCGCCGTCGGCATCGCCAACCAGCGCGAGACGACGGTGCTCTGGAACCGCAGGACGGGTGCGCCACTGGGCCGGGCGATCGTCTGGCAGGACACCCGTACCGCCCCGCTCGTGGAGGGGCTGAGAAACGATCCCGGAGACGACTTCTTCCTCCAGCGCTGCGCCCTGGCGCCCTCGACCTACTTCTCCGCACCGAAGATCCGCTGGCTGCTCGACCACCTCGAGGGGCTGCGGGAGCGTGCCGAGGCCGGCGAGGTGCTGTTCGGCACGATGGAGAGCTGGGTGATCTGGAACCTCACCGGCGGACCGGACGGCGGCCTGCACATCACCGACGTCACCAACGCCAGTCGCACCATGCTGATGAACATCCGCACGCTCACCCGGGACGAGGACCTGCTGGCGTTCTTCGGGATCCCCCGCGCGATGCTCCCGGATATCCGCTCCTCGGCCGAGAGCTACGGCACCGCCCGCTCGGTCCTCCCGGGCGTCCGTATCGCAGCCGCCCTCGGCGACCAGCAGGCGGCGCTGTTCGGGCAGACCTGCTTCGCCTCCGGGGAGGCGAAGTGCACCTACGGGACCGGCAGCTTCCTTCTGCTCAACACCGGCACCGACCTCGTGCGGTCGCGGCACGGACTGCTCACCACCGTCGCCTACAAGATCGGCGGGCGGCCCGCGGTGTACGCACTGGAGGGCCCGATCGCCGTCACCGGCTCACTGGTCCAGTGGTTCCGCGACCGCCTGGGGCTCATCAGCAGTGCGCCGGAGATCGAGACCCTCGCGCGGACCGTGGAGGACAACGGCGGCTGCTACATCGTCCCCGCGTTCTCCGGTCTGTACGCGCCACGCTGGCGCAGCGACGCACGCGGCGTCATCGTCGGCCTCACCTCGTACATCACCAAGGGGCACCTGGCCAGGGCCGTACTGGAGGCGACCGGCTGGCAGACCCGGGAGGTCGTCGACGCCATGAACGCCGACTCGGCGGTCCCCCTGAAGGCGCTCAAGGTGGACGGCGGCATGACGGCCGACAACCTGCTCATGCAGATACTCGCGGACGTGCTCGATCTGCCCGTCGTGCGTCCTCTGGTTTCCGAGACCGTCTCGGTGGGCGCTGCCTACGCGGCGGGCCTCGCCGCCGGATACTGGCCCGACCTGCAGGTCCTGCGCCGCAATTGGCACCGTGCCGGCCAATGGCTGCCGGACATGGACCCCGAGCGGCGCCGGTCGGAGTACGAGAACTGGCAGCGAGCCGTCGAGCGAGCGCTCGGCTGGATCGGACCGCCGGAGTCCTCCGGGTGACCCCTGTCGGAAGACGCGCATCGCCGGCCGTGGGGGCGAACGGGCCGAGGGCGGGTCACGAGCGCTCGCCGTGCGCCGGTGCGTGCGTTCCGCCGGCCGGCGCGGGCGCCACCAACCGTGCGGTGCGCCGCGCGAGTTCGCTGATCCGGATGCCGTCGAAGCCGAACACCGCGCTACGCACGGTGTCCTCCAGCGGAGCGGTCCACTGTGCGGGGATCGCGGACGCGCCGCACAGCACGCCCGCGACCGAGCCGGCCGTCGCGCCGTTCGAGTCGGTGTCCAGCCCGCCGCGGACCGTGAGGGCGATGGTGGTCGTGAAGTCGCCTTCGCCGTAGAGGAGTCCGGCGGTCAGCACGGCGGCGTTGGGCACGACATGGATCCAGTGCAGCCGCCCGGTCTCGGCGTCCAGTTCGGCGAGGGTGCCCTCCCAGCTCAGCCCGGCGTCGTGGAGGGCGGCCGTCCTGCGGACCGTACGGGCCAGGCGGGAGCCGGCCGGAATGTGCTCCAGCGACGCCTCCAGCGCCGCGCGTACCGAGCGGGCGGTGAACGCGGCGGCGACGAGCGCCGCGGCCCACATCGCGCCGTAGACACCGTTGCCCGTGTGGGACAGGACGGCGTCGCGGCGTGCCAGCCCCGCGGCGCGGCGCGGGTCGCCCGGCGAGGTCCAGCCGTGGACGTCTGCGCGGATGAGGGCGCCGATCCACTCCTGGTACGGGTTGTCGACGGTCGCCGCGACCGGCGGCTTCAGGCCCCGCGCCAGATTGCGGTAGGTCGCGCGTTCCGCGGTGAAGGTCTGCAGATACGGCAGGCGCAGCAGCCAGAGTTCGCCGACCTGCTCGGTGGTGAAGCCGAAGCCACGGGTCTCCAGCAGATGCAGGCCGAGGATCGAGTAGTCGACGTCGTCGTCGCGCGCGCTGCCGTGGATGTTGCCGCGCGTGCACTCCGGCCACTCCGGGCGCAGCTCGAACTCGGCCGGATCCAGCTGGCGTTCGGGCGTCGGCCCCGGGATGTAGTCGGTGAGGGGGAGCGCGTCCGTACGGCGCAGATAGCGGTCGATCCGCTGCCGCGTCCAGTGGTCGCCGCGTTCGACGGGCTTGCCGAGCATGTTGCCCGCGATCCTGCCGAGCCAGCCGCCGAGGATCTTGTCGTCGAGGACGTCCGGGGCGAGGGCCGCCGCGGCGGGGACGGCGGTGCGATGCGCAGTCATGTCTCCGGTGTACTCGACCGGGCCGCGCACCGGACGCATTTGGCGCCGTTTCGGTGCCGGCGTCGTGCCGGGGTGTTTCGGGTCGGTCCCGCACCCTGCCGGACAGCCCGTGTGGGCGACGGGGCCGGGCGGACGCCACGGCCCGCTCTTGCCTGTGGCGCGGCCGGTGCGGTGCGGGCGGGCCTCGCCCCCACGTGCCCGGTGGCTCGTACGGTGAGGCGCGTGCCGGGTGCCGGGTGCCGGGTGCCGGATGCCGGGGATGCCGGGGATGCCGGGCCGACCCGCGTACCGGGTGCCGTGTACCGAGGACCGCGTGCCGGGTGCTGTGCCACGCGGTTTGCAGGGGTACGCGTGTGAGGCGCGTACCGCGTGCCGCGTACCACGCGGCACGCAGGGGGCCGCGGTCAGCCGTGACGGGGCCGCGAGACGGTGGCCCGGTCCTTCGGCCTCACCCGCACGCCACCGGGCGTCTTTCCGCCCGGCGGCAACGGTGTCGGTGGTCCGTGGTTCCATGGCTGGGTGATCGATGACTTCCTGTCCGGGCCCGGGGCCGCACGCCATCTGTTCGACGTCGAGGAGGCGCTGCGCGCTGCCGCGGCGGCCGAGATCATGCCGCGCTTCCGGCAGCTCGCCGCACACGAGATCGTCGAGAAGACCGGCCCGCACGACCTCGTCACCATCGCCGACCGGCTCGCGGAGGAGCACCTGACGGCCTCGCTGACGAAGCTCCTGCCCGGATCCGTGGTGGTCGGGGAGGAGGCGGTCCATGCGGACCGCGGCGTCCTCGCCGAGCTGAGCGGCGAATCACCGGTGTGGATCGTCGACCCGGTCGACGGGACACGGCAGTTCGTGCACGGCGACCCCGGCTTCACCACACTCGTCGCCCTCGCCCACCGGGGCGAAGTGCTGGCCTCCTGGACTTACGCTCCTGCGCTGCTGGGCCTGATGGCCGTTGCCGTACGGGGCACAGGGGCCACGCTGGACGGCGTACCGCTGCGCGCGGGGCAGCCCGAGGCGGACGCGGTGCTGGAGGTCGCGGTCTCCCACCCCGACTTCACGACGCCTGAGGAGGACGCGGCGCTCGCCCGGCTCGAGGTCGAGGGCGTCGCACCGAGACCGTGCGGCTCGGCGGGTCTGGAGTATCTGCGCGTGGCTCAGGGGGCCCTCGCGGCGGTGGCCTTCGGCTGGGAGAACCCGTGGGACCACGCCGCGGGTCTGCTATTGGTCGAGGAGGCGGGCGGAGTGAGCGCCACGGTCGCCGGTGAGCCGTTCCGGATCGCCGGGGGCAATGCCCTGCCGTTCACGGCCGCGCGCGACGAGGCGACGGCCCGGTACCTCCTCGCGCTGATGCGCGGGGCCGGCGCCGAGCGCGACGCCGCACCCACCGGGGCCTGA
Organism: Streptomyces sp. NPDC051776; assembly: GCF_040681345.1. Lineage (NCBI taxonomy): Bacteria > Bacillati > Actinomycetota > Actinomycetes > Kitasatosporales > Streptomycetaceae > Streptomyces > Streptomyces sp. NPDC051776. The sequence continues at coordinate 182,522 of NZ_JBFAYQ010000003.1, forward strand.
CCCGTGCCCCGCCGGCCGGTGGGCACCAGCGGGACCGGGTTCTCGCCGCGCCGGTCGCTGGACTCACCCCGCCGGGTCAGGTGCGTGATCCGTGGCCCGCAGCCCCAACGCGTCGTGACGCGGCGAGGTGTCCCCGGGCTCGCCGCCGCGCAGTTCGTTCAGCCGCTGCCACCCCGCGGCGGAGCGCTCCCCGAGCAGGACCGAGGTCACCAGAACCTCCAGCATCACCGCGTCGTAGGCGTCCGAGGTACGGCGGTGGCGCCGGGGATCGCCCTCCACCAGCGCCCCCGAGATGATCCAGCTCCCGGCCGTGTCCGGCGCCGGCGCGAACACGGCCTCGTAGATGCGGTGTCCCGTCCAACTGCGGTGGAGGAAGAGCCGGTCGCCCTCGGCGAACGCGTTCCACCGCTCATCCATGCCTCCGGCCCGGTAGCCGAGCCGAATGCGGTTCCATTCGTCGGCCGACCAGACGCGGGCCGGGAGGAGCGAGAGGGAATCCGCCTTCGAAAAGCCATGCACCTTACGGAAGTCGGTGCGGACGATGCGTTCCATGCGCGAGAGGGTAAGGCCTTCCCGGACGGCGTCAGTAGCTCTCCGGCCTGCGCCGTCACGGTCGTCCGGAATACGCCCGTCCGGCCCTCACGGGGTGCTACGTGATCTTTGTCGGCACCGTCTTGTCCCGGGTGGCCGGTGGCCCGGTGGCCCGGTGGCCCGGTGGCCCGGTGGCCCGGTGGCCCGGTGGTGCGGTGGCGCGGTGGTGCGGTGGCGCGATGGCCGTTGGCCCGGTGTCCTGGTGGCCCCGTGTGTCCGGCCGTGGCCGCCCGCTCACCGTCGCCGGCCTTCCCCGGCCCACAGTGCCCCCTCGGCCCGCGCCGACCACCCTCCCACCCCGGCATTCCCCGCCGGGCCGGGCCGGAAGCGGCCGCTCGGAGTTGGAGCGTCACACGCGCCGCATATCCTGGGCAGAGCCCCACGGCGGCAAATGGCCGTCAGGGGACCGGCCGTCGGATGACGAAGGAGTCTCGCGGTGCCGTCGATGCTCGATGTGGTCGTGGTGGGGGCCGGGCCGAACGGGCTGACCGCCGCCGTCGAACTGGCGCGCCGCGGCTTCGCGGTGGAGCTGTACGAGGCCGGGGACACGGTCGGCGGCGGCGCCCGCACCGAGGAGCTGACGCTTCCCGGCTTCCGGCACGACCCCTGCTCGGCCGTCCACCCCTTCGGCGCGGGATCGCCCGCCTTCGCCGACATGCCGCTCGACCGCTACGGCCTCGAATGGGCGCACGCGGAGCTGCCGATGGCGCATCCGTTCCCGGACGGCAGCGCCGCCGTCCTCGCCCACACCGTGGGGGAGACCGCGGCCTCCCTCGGTCATCGGGACGCGGGCGCGTACCGCCGTCTCGTCGCGCCGTTCATCGGATACTGGGACACACTGGCCGCTGACTTTCTGCGCCCGCCGTGGCTCGGTTTCCCGCGCGATCCGGTGCGCTACGCCCGCTTCGCTCTCCTCGGTCCGCAGCCCGCCGCACTGCTGAACCGCCGCTTCCGCGACGAGAAGGCGCGTGCTTTGTTCACCGGGCTCGGTGCCCACGCCATCACCGGTCCCGGCACCGTCGTCACCGGCGGCATCGCGGTGATGTTCGCCCTGGCCGCACACGCGCGCGGCTGGCCCGTGGCGCGCGGCGGCTCGCAGGCCGTCTCGGACGCGCTGGCCGGGTATCTCCGCGACCTGGGCGGCACCATCCACACCGGCACGACCGTCAAGCGCCTCGACGAGCTGCCGCCCGCCCGCGCGTACGTCTTCGACACCTCGCCCACCGCGCTCGCCCGGATCGCCGGGCTCGGCAACGCCTACGCCCATTACCGCTACGGCCCCGCCGCATTCAAGATCGACTACGCACTCTCCGGTCCCGTACCGTGGACGGCCGAGGATGCGCGCCGCGCGGGCACCGTCCATGTGGGCGCCTCCGTCCGTGAGATCACCGTCGCACTGAGCCGCGCGGGGCGCGGTGAGCCGCCCGAGACACCCTTCCTGATCACCTCTCAGCCGAGCGTCGCGGACCCGAGCCGCGCGCCGGAGGGCAAGCACGTGCTGTGGGCGTACGGGCACGTCCCGAACGGCTGGGGCGGTGACGCCACGGATGTGATCGAGCGTCAGATCGAGCGGTTCGCCCCCGGCTTCCGCGACTTGGTGCTCGCACGCGCCGTCGCCGGTCCGGCGGAGCTGGCCGACCGCAACGCCAACTACGTCGGCGGCGACATCGCCTGCGGGGCCTTCGCCGGTCTGCAGGCGGTCCTGCGTCCCAAGCTCGCCCGCGTCCCGTACGCCACGGCTCACCCGGCGGTGTTTTTGTGCTCCTCGGCGACGAGCCCCGGCCCGGGAGTGCACGGAATGTCGGGGCACCACGCCGCCCGCGCTGTCTGGCGCAGGCTGCGGGCGGCTGCCGAGGACTGAACCGACGGCCCGTCCGAACCGAAGGTGCTGTCCGAACCGCCCGGCGTCCGAACCGCCCGGCGTCCGAACCGCCCGGCGTCCGAACCGCCGGTCCGTCCGGCCGTACGCGCGTCCGGTCCGAGTCCGCTGACGACTTGCGGCCGGGTGGCATCCGTACGGGCACTCGCCCACGTTGATGTCGGATTTCCGCCAGCCAGGACCATCGTCCGTAGCCGATGCTGGGAGCCATGCACACCGACACCGACCGGTGCGTGCGCGCCGTACAGGCGAAGGACGCCCGCTTCGACGGCTGGTTCTTCACCGCGGTCCTGACCACCGGCATCTACTGCCGCCCGAGCTGCCCGGTCGTGCCGCCCAAGCCGGAGAACATGCGCTTCTACCCCAGCGCGGCCGCCGCCCAGCAGGCCGGTTTCCGGGCCTGCAAGCGCTGCCGGCCCGATGCCAGCCCCGGCTCCCCGCAGTGGAACGAGCGCGCCGACCTCGTCGCCCGGGCCATGCGGCTGATTGCCGACGGCCTGGTCGACCGGGAGGGCGTGCCCGGTCTCGCCGGGCGCCTGGGCTACAGCACCCGGCACATCGAGCGGATGCTCCTCGCCGAGGTCGGCGCAGGCCCGCTCGCCCTCGCCAGGGCCCAACGGGCGCAGACCGCCCGCCTGTTGATCGAGACGAGCGCCCTGCCGATGGCGGAGATCGCCTTCGCCGCCGGATTCTCCAGCATCCGGACCTTCAACGACACGGTCCGCGAAGTCTTCGCCCTGGCACCGGGCGAACTGCGCACCCGCGCGACCCGGGCCTCCGGTGGCACCCGCGATGGGCGGCCTACGGCCACCACAGGAACGATCGCCCTGCGCCTGCCCCACCGCGCCCCGCTCTGCCCCGACAATCTCTTCGGACACCTGGTGGCCACCGCGGTCCCCGGCGTGGAGGAGTGGCGAGACGGCGCGTACCGGCGCACCCTGCGCCTGCCGTACGGGCAGGGCGTGGTGGCGCTCCGCCCCGGGCACGAACACATCGGCTGCCAGTTGGCCCTCACCGACCTCCGCGACCTCACGATCGCGATCAGCCGCTGCCGGCGGCTCCTCGACCTCGACGCCGATCCGGAGGCCGTCGACCATCTGCTCAGGGCCGATCCGCAGCTCGCGCCCCTGGTCGACAAGGCGCCCGGCCGGCGGGTTCCGCGTACGGTCGACGCCGCCGAGTTCGCCGTACGCGCCGTTATCGGCCAGCAGGTGTCCACCGCCGCGGCGCGTACGCACGCCGGGCGCCTCGTCCTCGCGCACGGCGAGCCCGTCCACGACCCGGCGGGCGGACTCACGCATCTCTTCCCCGGTCCCGAACGGCTCGCCGGCCTCGGCCCGGAGCAGCTCGCGATGCCCCGCACCCGCCGTACGACCCTCACCACGCTCGCCGGGGCGCTGGCGGCGGGCGAAGTCGCCCTCGGCGCGGGCAGCGACTGGGAGGAGGCCCGGGCACGGCTCGCGGAGCTGCCCGGCATCGGCCCCTGGACGCTCGAAGTGATCGCCATGCGCGCACTCGGCGACCCCGACGCGTTTCCGCCGACCGACCTCGGACTGCGGCGCGCCGCGCGGGAGTCGGGCCTGCCGTCCACGCCGGCCGCGCTGACCCGGCGGGCGGCCGAGTGGCGGCCCTGGCGGGCGTACGCCGTCCAGTACCTCTGGGCGACCGACGACCACCCCATCAACCACATGCCGCCCGCCTGAAGCGCCCGGCGACCCCCAGGAGTCCTGACATGCCCACCGCGCCCACCGCACCTGCCAGGACGGCCGCGCGTACCGCGCCCACCGCGCCTGCCGCGGCGACGGTTCACGCCGCACATGCCGCACCGACTGAACGTGCCGCGCCCACCGCGCCCACCAGGACGGCCGCGCGTGCCGCGCCCACCGCGCCTGCCGCGGCGACGGTTCACGCCGCACATGCCGCACCGACTGAACGTGCCGCGCCCACCGCGCCCGCCAGGACGGCCGCGCGTACCGCGCCCACCGCGCCTGCCGCGGCGACGGTTCACGCCGCACATGCCGCACCGACTGAACGTGCCGCGCCCACCGCGCCCGCCAGGACGGCCGTTCCCGAGCGCACCCACGCCGTCGTCGACAGCCCGCTCGGCCCGCTCACGCTCGTCGCCACCGACGGCGTCCTCAGCGGCCTCTACATGACTGAGCAGCGGCACCGGCCGCCGCAGGAGACCTTCGGTGTTCCCGACGAGACGCCGTTCGCCGAGACGGTGCGGCAGCTCGACGCCTACTTCGCGGGCGACCGCACCGACTTCGACCTCCCGCTCCGCCTGAACGGCACGCCCTTCCAGCAGCGCGTCTGGACGGCACTGCGCGAGATCCCGTACGGCCGGACCGCCTCCTACGGGGAACTGGCGGTCCGCCTCGGCAACCCCGGTGCGTCGCGCGCCGTGGGGCTGGCCAACGGCAAGAACCCGGTGGGCATCATCGTCCCCTGCCACCGGGTGGTCGGTGCGAAAGGCAGCCTCACGGGCTACGGCGGCGGCCTCGACCGGAAGCGCCGACTGCTGGACTTCGAGTACGGGGCCATGCCGTTGGACGGGCCGGGAGGGGCCTGACACAAGCCCAACGGCACGGATCTGTGGGTGAGTTCGGCCCGTCCGAGGCGCTCGGCCCGCCGGGCCGTCCCGGCCGGTGGCGCCCTGCGCTCCCGCTCTGCATCAGGCGCCGTCGGCCCCCGCACCGTCCTTCGCGATCCGTGCGAGCAGGGCGGGCAGCGCCGTACCGATGGGCTCGCGCACGACCTCGTCTGCCAGGTCGTCGTACGGCGTCGGTTCGGCGTTCACGATGATCAGCCGGGCGCCGTGGTCGGCGGCGATGCCCGCCAGCGAGGCGGCCGGCTGCACCTGGAGGGTCGTACCGACCGCGATGAACACCTGGCACGCCTGGGCGATGGCCATCGCCTCTCCCAGCACCTCCGGGTCGAGCCGCTCACCGAACATGACGGTCGCGGACTTCAGGATGCCGCCGCACTCCCGGCACTCCGGGTCGTCCTCGCCCGCCGCGACCCTCTCCAACGCCACCGCCATGTCGGAGCGGGCGTTGCAGCGAGTGCACTGCACGGCCCGGGCCGTACCGTGCAGTTCGAGCACCTTGCGGGCGGGGAGCCCGGCCAACTGGTGCAGTCCGTCGACGTTCTGCGTGATGACCCGGACCGGTACGCCGGAGCGTTCGAGGCCGGCGATCGCGTGGTGCGCCGCGTTCGGCTTGGCGCGGAACGCCGTGCTCTCCCGCCGCATCAGCCAGGACCGGCGCCGGACGTCGGGATCTGACATGTAGGCGCTGTACGTCACGAGCTTCTCGGCCTCGGGGTCCCTGCGCCACAGGCCGTTCGGCCCGCGGTAGTCCGGGATGCCGGAGTCGGTGGAGACGCCCGCACCGCTGAGGAGGGCGACGAGGGGCCGCCCCGCACCCTCCGCACCGACGTTCGCCGCGTACGCGCCGTTGCTCATGCCGCGAGCCTACGCACGGGGCGAGGGCGGGGCGAGAGCTTTCCCCCGGGCCGACGGCAGCCGGGGCGGCGGTGGCCGGTGCAGACGGCAGTCCGGGCGGGCGGCGGCTCGGGCGGACCGCTCTCGTATCCGCCCTCGGCACCGCGCATTCCAGCATGTGGCACCGCGGTTCCCGGCCTGGCACCGCCCCATTCCCTCCGGATAGGGTCGCACCCGGCGCGACCGCATGTTCGATGGCAAGGGGTAGAGGTGGCGGACGCAGCAGTTGAGGCAACGGGACGTGTGCTGATCGCCGCGGACAAGTTCAAGGGCTCACTCACGGCCGTCGAAGTGGCCGAGCACGTCACCGCGGGACTGCGGCGCGTGGCCCCTGGAGCCGTGGTCGAGTCCCTGCCCGTCGCGGACGGCGGGGACGGGACGGTCGACGCGGCGGTCGCGGCCGGGTTCGAACGCCGCGAGGTGCGGGTCACCGGGCCGCTCGGAGCCGAGGTCACCGCGGCGTACGCACTGCGCGGCGGTACGGCCGTCGTCGAGATGGCCGAGGCGTCGGGCCTCAGGCGCCTTCCCCCGGGGGTCTTCGCGCCCCTCACGGCCACTACGTACGGCACCGGCGAGCTGCTGCGCGCCGCACTGGACGCAGGCGCGCGCACCATCGTCTTCGGCGTCGGTGGCTCCGCGACGAACGACGGTGGGGCCGGCATGCTCGCCGCCCTCGGGGCGCGACTGCTCGACCGCGACGGCGAGGAGATCCCGCACGGGGGCGGCCCGCTGCACGAACTCGTCTCGGCCGACCTCTCCGGTCTCGATGCCCGGATCGCCGAGACGGAGATCATCCTCGCGAGCGATGTCGACAATCCCTTGACCGGGCCGAAGGGCGCGGCTGCCGTCTACGGGCCGCAGAAGGGTGCGAGCGAGGAGGACGTCGCGACCCTCGATGCGGCCTTCACGCACTACGTGGGTGTGCTGGAGGAGGCCGTCGGGCCGAAGGCGGCCGACCACGCGCGCTCGCCGGGCGCGGGCGCGGCGGGCGGCATCGGCTACGGCGCATTGGTCGGGCTCGACGCGGGCTTCAGGGCGGGCATCGAGGTCATGCTCGACGTCCTCGGCTTCGCGGCCGCGCTCGAACGGGCGGACCTCGTCATCACGGGCGAGGGCTCGCTGGACGAGCAGACCCTGCATGGGAAGGCTCCGGCGGGCGTCGCGGCGGCGGCGCGGGCGCGCGGGAAGCGCGTGGTCGCGGTGTGCGGGCGCCGGGCGCTGAGCGACCGTGAGCTCGTCAAGGCGGGCATCGCCAGCGCGTACGCCCTGACGGACCTGGCAGCCGACCCGGCGACGTGCATCGCGAACGCGGGCCCGCTGTTGGAGCGCGCGGCCGAACGCCTGGCGGCCCGGGAGCTCCGCTTCTAGACGCGCCCGAGTCCTGGGCGTCCGCGAGTAGGACCTCGCCGCGCGAGTGTGCCCCTTCTGTGGGGGTTCCGGGGGCCCTCCGGGGTCTCTCCTCGGCCGACGTTCGGGTTGGTGCGGCTTTCCGCGGGTGGTCGTCGGCCGCCCCGCGGACACACCCCTGCATGCCCCCTCCCGTGGTGGGCCCCGAGTCCGCATCGGTGCGTACTCGTATTGCGTCGGAAGCCGCGTGGCGCCGGCCTGCACGCCCCTCCCGCCGGTTCGGCCCAGAGCCTCGTGGCGCCGCGTAACCCGTACTGGCCTGGTCTGCCGTACGCACACGCTCCGTACGCCCTCCAGGGCTGCGAAAGACCGCCCCTACATGACGAGGTGCCCGAGCCGTATCCCTGCTCGGGCACCTCGTCATGGTTCGTCGTCGCGTCCCCCGCGGAGCGGCTACGGCAGCTGCGCCGCCCGCGCCTCGCGGCGGTTGTCGCGGAACGTGTTCACCCGGCGCGCGGTCGCGAAGAGCGGGATCACCGCCCCCAGGACCAGTTGCAGCGCGCAACCGGTCTGCAGCAGGAGCTGCCCGCCCGGAGCGTCGAACGCCCAGGCCGCCAGCATGCCCATGCTGACCACGATCCAGCCGAGCATCGCGACCGCGAGGCGTCCCCGCGGCTTCGGGTACTCGACGCGGCTCACCATCAGCCAGGCGACGCCGATGATGGCCAGCAGCGTCGGGATGAACGGCAGCTCCAGCAGGACGATGGAGACGACCGTCAGCGCGCCGAAGGGACTCGGCATGCCCTGGAAGATCCCGTTACGCAGCGTCACGCACGAGAATCTCGCAAGCCGCAGCACCACCGCCAGCAACACCACGATCGCGGCCACCGCCGAAACCCGCTGGTGGGCGTCGTCGGCGACCATGCCCCAGACCACGACGAAGTACGCCGGGGCGAGGCCGAAGCTGATCAGGTCGGAGAGGTTGTCCAGCTCCGCACCCATCGCCGAGCTGCGCAGCTTGCGCGCCACGAGCCCGTCGAAGAGGTCGAACACCGAGGCCAGCAGCATCAGCATCACGGCGGTTGCCGCACTGTGCCGGGCCATGCCGCCGTCCTCGCTGCCCGTGAGGTGCGGAATGAGGACGCCGGTGGTGGTGAAGTAGACGGCCATGAAGCCGCAGGTGGCGTTGCCCAGGGTGAGGGTGTCCGCTATCGACAGCCGCGTGGAGAGCGGCATGTCGTCCATCTCGTCGGAGTCCGCCTCGACCTCGGGAACCCAGGCGGCGGGGGCCTGAGGCTCGGGATCAATCACGGTCAAGGCGAGTCACCCCCGCAATCGTGGGCTGACCGACTTCGACGTCCACATCGACCCCGCTGGGGAGGTAGATGTCGACGCGCGAGCCGAAGCGGATCAGGCCGATCCGTTCGCCCTGCTCCACCTTCGTGCCCTGGGGCACGTACGGAACGATGCGCCGGGCGACGGCGCCGGCGATCTGCACCATCTCGATGTCGCCGAGCTCGGTGTCGAAGTGCCAGACGACCCGCTCGTTGTTCTCGCTCTCCTTGTTGAACGCCGGGACGAAACCGCCGGGGATGTGCTCGACGGACGTCACCGCGCCCGCCAGGGGCGCTCGGTTGACGTGGACGTTCAGCGGGCTCATGAAGATCGCGACGCGGGTGCGACCGTCCTTCCAGGGCATGATGCTCTGCACGACGCCGTCTGCCGGAGAGATCACCCGGCCCTGGGTGATCTCGCGCTCCGGGTCGCGGAAGAACCACAGCATGCCCGCCGCGAGTGCGGTGGTCGGTACGGCTACCGCAGCCCATCGTCCCGAGCGACGGGACCGGGCGAGGCTGAGGACTGCGGTGGCCACGGTCGGAAGGAGCCACGGCGACGCTCCGCGCGCGAGGCGGACGCGGCCGCGTGGTGCAGAGGAATGGCTGTGGGGCATGGATGACCTTCGTAGCGGATGACGCCGCATGGCGCTGGGGGACGGCGCGGCTGGCTTTCCGGGATGCTATCGGTAACGCGTGGCAACTGGGCAAGCCAGCAGCCGAGTCGATGCTCGAAGACCGTTCACGCGGTGTGACCTTCTCCGAGAAGGAATCGCCCCAAATCGGACATTCACCCCTGGAATCGGTATTCCTCGAGCAGTCGGCGACCGATGATCATTTTCTGAATCTCGGCAGTACCTTCACCGATCAGCAGCATCGGTGCCTCACGGTAGAGGCGCTCGATCTCGTACTCCTTCGAGAAGCCGTAGCCGCCGTGGATCCGGAAGGCGTCTTCCACGACCTCCTTGCAGTACTCGGAGGCCAGGTACTTCGCCATGCCTGCCTCGAGGTCGTTCCGCTCCCCGGAGTCCTTTTTGCGTGCTGCGTTCACCATCATGGCATGCGCGGCCTCGACCTTGGTACCCATCTCGGCCAGCTTGAACTGGATCGCCTGGTGCTGGGCGATCGCCTTGCCGAAGGTGTGGCGCTGCTGAGCGTAGGAAACGCCCAGTTCGAAGGCGCGCTGGGCGACCCCGCAGCCCCGCGCGGCGACGTTGACACGGCCGACCTCGACGCCGTCCATCATCTGGTAAAAACCGCGCCCGGTCCGCCCGCCGAGGACGCGGTCCGCGGGAACGCGCAGCCCGTCCATGATGAGCTCGGTGGTGTCGACGCCCTTGTAGCCCATCTTGTCGATCTTCCCCGGGATCGTGAGGCCCGGCCGGACCTCTCCGAAGCCCGGCTCCTTCTCGACCAGGAACGTCGTCATCGACCTGTGCGGCGCGGTGCCTTCGGGGTGGCCCTCGTCCGTACGGCACAACACGGCCACCAGCGTGGACGAACCGCCGTTCGTCAGCCACATCTTCTGGCCGTTCAGGACGTACTCGTCGCCGTCCTTGACGCCCTTGGACGTGATGGCCGACACATCCGAGCCGAGCCCCGGCTCGGACATCGAGAACGCCCCGCGCACCTCGCCGAGCGCCATCTTCGGCAGGAAGTAGTCCTTCTGCTCCTGCGTGCCGTGCTGCTTGAGCATGTACGCAACGATGAAGTGGGTGTTGATGATGCCCGATACGCTCATCCAGCCGCGGGCGATCTCCTCCACGCACAGCGCGTACGTCAGCAACGACTCACCGAGGCCGCCGTACTCCTCAGGGATCATCAGCCCGAAAAGGCCGAGTTCCTTGAGTCCTTCGACGATCTGGGTGGGGTACTCGTCGCGGTGCTCCAGCTCGGTGGCGACCGGCAGGATCTCCTTGTCGACGAAGTCGCGGACCGTGGACAGGATCTCCTGCTGAATCTCGGTCAGCCCGTGGGTCTGTGCGAGACGGCTCATCTCACTTCTCCTGCTGCTTGAGTTCGGGCCGGCCGGGCTGCTCGCCGCCGCGCTCCTTGATGTATGTCTCGGTGGGGACCATCACCTTGCGCCGGAACACGCAGACGAGCGTGCCGTCCTGCTTGTAGCCCTTGGTCTCGACGTGGACGATGCCGCGGTCGTTCTTCGACTTCGACGGCGTCTTGTCGAGGACGGTCGTCTCGCCGTAGATGGTGTCGCCGTGGAAGGTCGGCGCCACGTGCTTGAGCGACTCGATCTCGAGGTTGGCGATGGCCTTGCCGGAGACGTCCGGGACGGACATGCCGAGCAGCAGGGAGTAGATGTAGTTGCCGACCACCACGTTCCTGCCGAAGTCGGTCGTCTTCTCGGCGTAGTTGACGTCCATGTGGAGCGGGTGGTGGTTCATCGTGAGGAGACAGAAGAGGTGGTCGTCGTATTCCGTGACCGTCTTCCCCGGCCAGTGCTTGTAGACGGCCCCGACCTCGAACTCCTCGTAGGTGCGTCCGAACTGCATGGTGATTACGCCTCCGGGGCCTGGAACGTGGACTGACGGGACATGCCGGCGGCGCGGCCCTTGCCCGCGATGACCAGGGCCATCTTGCGGCTGGCCTCGTCGATCATCTCGTCGCCGAGCATGGCCGAGCCCTTCTTGCCGCCCTCCTCGGACGTGTAGTACTCGTACGCGTCCAGGATCAGCTCGGCGTGGTCGTAGTCCTCCTGGGAGGGCGAGAAGATCTCGTTGGATGCCTCGACCTGGCCCGGGTGCAGTACCCACTTGCCGTCGAAGCCGAGCGCGGCGGCGCGCTGCGCGACCTCGCGGTAGCCGTCGATGTTGCGGATCTGGAGGTAGGGGCCGTCGATCGCCTGGAGGTCGTTGGCGCGGGCCGCCATCAGGATCTTCATCAGGATGTAGTGGTAGGCGTCCGCCGGGTAGCCGGGCGGCTGCTCACCGACGACCAGGGACTTCATGTTGATGGAGGCCATGAAGTCCGCCGGGCCGAAGATGATGGTCTCGATGCGCTGCGAGGCCTGCGCGATCTCGTTCACGTTGTTGAGGCCCTGGGCATTCTCGATCTGCGCCTCGATGCCGATCCGCCCGACCTCGAAGCCCATCGTCTTCTCGATCTGGGTGAGCAGCAGGTCCAGCGCCACGATCTGCTGGGCGTCCTGGACCTTCGGCAGCATGACGCAGTCGAGGTTCGGGCCCGCGCCCTCGACGACGGTGACGACGTCGCGGTAGGTCCACTCGGTCGTCCAGTCGTTGACTCGCACGACCCTCGTCTTGCCCGTCCAGTCGCCCTCGTTGAGGAACTTCACGATGGTGTGGCGGGCGTCCGGCTTGGCCAGCGGCGCGCACGCGTCCTCCAGATCCAGGAAGACCTGGTCGGCCGGGAGCCCCTGCGCCTTCTCCAGGAAGCGCGGATTGCTGCCCGGCACGGCGAGGCAGGAGCGGCGCGGCCGCAGGCGGTTGACGGGGCGAGTCATGCGGGGACCTCCAAGGGGGCGAGCTTGTTCGCTGCACGGATCTCGTCGACGATACGTCCGATGATCTCCGTGATACCGAAGTCCTTCGGGGTGAAGACGGCCGCGACTCCGGCCGTGAGGAGCGCCTGGGCGTCGGCGGACGGGATGATCCCGCCGACGATGACCGGGATGTCCGACGCGCCGGACCGGCCCAGCCGCTCCAGGACGTCCGGTACGAGTTCGGCGTGCGAGCCGGAGAGGATGGACAGGCCGACGCAGTGCACGTCCTCGGCCACGGCCGCGTTGACGATCTGCTCGGGCGTGAGCCGGATGCCCTGGTAGACCACCTCGAAGCCGGCGTCCCTGGCCCGTACGGCGATCTGCTCGGCACCGTTGGAGTGCCCGTCCAGGCCCGGCTTGCCGACGAGCAGCCGCAGCTTGCCGCTGCCCAGTTCCTCGGCGGTCCTGGCGACCTTCTCGCGCACCGAGGCCAGCGGGCTGCCCTCCTGGGCGGCCACGGCCAGCGGTGCGCTGCTGACACCGGTGGGCGCCCGGAACTCGCCGAACACGTCCCGCAGCGCCCAGGCCCACTCGCCCGTGGTCACGCCCGCGCGGGCGCACTCGAGCGTGGGGCCGAAGAGGTTGGTGTCCCCGGCGGCAGCCCCCTTGAGGGCGGACAGCGCCTCCTGCGCCCGTCCCTCGTCGCGGTTGTCCCGCCAGTCGTGCAGGGCGGCGACGACCTTGGCCTCGTTCTCCGGGTCCACCGTCATGATCGCGGTGTCGAGATCCGCGGTGAGCGGGTTGGGCTCGGTCGACTCGAAGCAGTTGACCCCGACGATCTTCTCCTCGCCGGACTCGATACGGGCCCGCCGCTCGGCGTGCGAGGAGACGAGCTGGGCCTTGAGGTAGCCGGACTCGACGGCGGCCATCGCGCCGCCCATCTCCTGGATCCGCTCGATCTCGGTCATGCACTCCTCGACGAGCGCGTCGACCTTGGCCTCGATGACGTGCGAGCCCGCGAAGATGTCGTCGTACTCCAGCAGGTCGGACTCGTGGGCGAGTACCTGCTGGATGCGCAGCGACCACTGCTGGTCCCACGGCCGGGGCAGGCCCAGCGCCTCGTTCCAGGCGGGGAGTTGGACGGCGCGGGCGCGGGCGTCCTTGGAGAGGGTGACGGCCAGCATCTCCAGCACGATCCGCTGGACGTTGTTCTCCGGCTGGGCCTCGGTCAGGCCGAGCGAGTTGACCTGGACTCCGTAGCGGAAGCGGCGGTGGCGGGGGTCCTCGACCCCGTAGCGTTCCCGCGTGACCCGGTCCCAAATGCGGCCGAATGCGCGCATCTTACACATCTCTTCGACGAAGCGGACGCCCGCGTTCACGAAGAAGGAGATCCGGGCGACCATGTCGCCGATCTTCTCCTGCGGCACCTGCCCGGAGTCGCGGGCGGCGTCGAGCACGGCGATGGCGGTGCTCATCGCGTACGCGATCTCCTGGACCGGGGTGGCCCCGGCCTCCTGGAGGTGGTAGCTGCAGATGTTGATCGGGTTCCACTTGGGGATGTTGGCGACCGTGTAGGCGATCATGTCGGTCGTCAGACGCAGGGAGGGCCCGGGCGGGAACACATGCGTCCCGCGCGACAGATACTCCTTGACGATGTCGTTCTGCGTCGTCCCCGACAGCTTGGTGATGTCGGCGCCCTGCTCCTCGGCGACCACTTGGTACAGCGCCAGCAGCCACATGGCCGTGGCGTTGATGGTCATCGAGGTGTTCATCTGCTCCAGGGGAATGTCCTGGAACAGCCGCCGCATGTCACCGAGATGGGAGACCGGGACCCCGACCCGGCCGACCTCGCCGCGGGCGAGGATGTGGTCGGGGTCGTAGCCGGTCTGGGTCGGGAGGTCGAACGCAACCGACAGGCCGGTCTGGCCCTTGGCGAGGTTGCGCCGGTACAGCTCGTTGGACGCCTCGGCCGTGGAATGCCCGGCGTACGTCCGCATCAGCCACGGACGATCCTTTTTCTGGCGTTCACGCTCAGACATTCAGGTCTCTCAGACGTTCCTGAAGCGGTTGATGGCGTCGATGTGCTGGGCACGCTTCTCCTCGTCGCGCACGCCCATGCCCTCCTCCGGGGCCAAGCACAGCACACCGACCTTGCCCTGGTGCACATTGCGGTGGACGTCGTGCGCGGCCTGGCCGGTCTCGTCCAGCGTGTACGTCCTGGAGAGGGTCGGGTGGATCTTGCCCTTGGCGATGAGGCGGTTGGCCTCCCAGGCCTCGCGGTAGTTGGCGAAGTGGGAGCCGATGATGCGCTTCAGGGACATCCACAGGTAGCGGTTGTCGTACTCGTGGTTGAAGCCCGAGGTCGAGGCGCAGGTGACGATCGTGCCGCCCTTGCGGGTGACGTAGACCGAGGCGCCGAAGGTCTCACGGCCCGGGTGCTCGAAGACGATGTCCACGTCCTCGCCGTCGGTGAGTTCGCGGATGCGCTTGCCGAAGCGCTTCCACTCCCGCGGGTCCTGGTTGTGCTCGTCCTTCCAGAACTTGTAGTCCTCGGCGTTGCGGTCGATGATCGCCTCCGCGCCCATGGCGCGGCAGATGCCGGCCTTCTGCTCGCTGGAGACGACGCAGATCGGGTTGGCGCCGCCGGCCAGTGCGAACTGGGTCGCGTAGGAGCCGAGGCCGCCGCTGGCACCCCAGATGAGGACGTTGTCGCCCTGCTTCATGCCGGCGCCGTTGCGGGACACGAGCTGGCGGTACGCGGTGGAGTTGACCAGGCCGGGGGCCGCGGCCTCCTCCCAGCTCAGGTGCTTGGGCTTGGGCATGAGCTGGTTGGACTTGACCAGCGCGATCTCGGCGAGCCCGCCGAAGTTGGTCTCGAAGCCCCAGATGCGCTGCTCGGGGTCGAGCATGGTGTCGTTGTGGCCGTCGGCGGATTCCAACTCGACGGAGAGGCAGTGGGCGACGACCTCGTCACCGGGGTTCCAGGCGTTCACGCCCGGGCCGGTGCGCAGGACGACGCCCGCGAGGTCTGAGCCGATGATGTGGTACGGCAGGTCGTGACGCTTCGTGAGCGGTGACAGCCGTCCGTAGCGCTCCAGGAATCCGAAGGTCGACATCGGCTCGAAGATCGAGGTCCACACGGAGTTGTAGTTGACCGAACTGGCCATGACGGCGACGAGGGCTTCGCCGGGGCCGAGCTCCGGGACCGGCACATCGTCCACGTGGAGGGACTTGCGCGGGTCCTTGTCCCGGGTCTCGAGACCGGCGAACATCTCCTCCTCGTCCTTGTGGACGGTGACCGCCCGGTACGACTCGGGGAGCGGCAGGGCGGCGAAGTCGGCAGCGGTGCTGTCGGACGAAAGGATTGCGTCCAGGATCTGGTTCACTTTGGGGCCTCCGGCGAAGCGTCGGGAAACGCTTGAGGGAACGCTGGGGTCGCTGACGGGTCGTGTTCTGGCCGTCGGTTCGGCGCTGGGTGGTGCTTGGCGGCGCGGGTAGCGCTGGAGAGCCTGTGACGCAGGCGTCCGGGCGCGCATAGGTTGCGGGGACAGCCGGACGTGGGTGCGATCGCGCCACGCCCGGCCGCCCGGACACTCCCAACGTATGGCACGGCGTGCCACTCGGCAAGACACTGCGTGCCAACAATTTCTCTCAGATGTCATCCCGCGGGTACGTATGAGCAGCAACGGCCGCCCCTCCTGAGGCGGCCGTCACAGAAAGACACGATGTGTGTTCTGTTCGTTACGGATTGTCCCTGAGGGTGGAGCGGTGGGCGCCGCGCCCCCCGCGCGAGGGGGCCGTCAGGGTGAGCGTGAGTCAGCCGCTTGGCCGGATCTGGGCGCCCACCTGGTCGAAGCGTACGGGGGGGCGGGTCGGGTGGGCGCCGCGTGACCTGACCGCGTGCGGCTCTTCCGGGCGGGGGTGGCGCCGTTCGTCCGCCCTGATGGCGCATCACCAGCAGGCAACGCCGGCAGCTCGTCACCGACCGGGCAGCCACCGACAGCTGATGAGGTGTCAGAAAAAGCGAACCGGCCACGGCGGTGGCCCGCCGCCACGGCCGGCCGCGGTGGCGGGCCACCCGTCGTCTCATGTGTCCCTGCGCCTGTCCTCGCCCCGGGCCCTGTCCTTGAGGGCCTGCTCGATGGTGCGCATGACCTCGCGCAGCGGCGCGTCCGTACGCGCCACGGTCACCAGTACCTCGCCCTCTGCCGACGCGGAGACCGCCGGCGCCCGGTCGGACACGGGGCGGCCCGCGCCGATCCCCGTACCGAAGGTGTCCCGGACGATGGCGAAGGCATGGTCGAGCTGCGCTTCCACATCCCCCTCGCCGCCGCTGCGCAGCCAGCGCCGCAGCACGTGGTTGTGAGCGGTGACCACCGCGGAGGCGGCGACCTCGGCGAGCAGCGGATCGTCGTCGCCGTCGCGGTGCGCCCGCTCGTCGAAGTGGCCCAGCAGATAGCGGGTGAACAGCCTCTCGTAGCGCGCGACGGACGCGATCTCGCGCTCCCGCAGCGTGGGCACTTCGCGGGTCAGGCGGTACCGCTCCACCGAGACGGTGGGGGAGGCGGCATACATCCGCATGACCTCCTTGATGCCCCGGCAGACGGTGTCCAGCGGGTGCTCGTGCGCCGGTGCGGCCTCCAGGACCGCCTCGGCCCGTACGAGCGTGTCGTCGTGGTCCGGGAAGATCGCCTCTTCCTTGGAGCGGAAGTGCCGGAAGAAGGTCCTGCGGGCCACTCCGGCCGCGGCGGCGATCTCGTCGACCGTCGTCGCCTCGTATCCCTTCGTGGCGAAGAGTTCCATCGCCGCCGCCGCCAACTTGCGGCGCATGGACAGCCGCTGTGCGGCGGCCCGGCGACTGCCCGCGCTCTCGGAGGGCTCCACAGGAGGTGTACGAGGGGACTTAACGGGCTCGGACATGTGGGGAACGTAACACGACGCGCGGACACCGTGAGGGGGCGGACTGCCGACGGGGTCCAGCAGCCCGCCCCATGCCGGGTCCCGGTCAGCGCCGGGCATACTCGCGGAAGCCGCGCCCCGTCTTACGGCCCAGGCAGCCCGCCGCCACCAGATGCTCCAGCAGCGGAGCGGGCTTGAGGCCCGGGTCGCGGAACTCGCGGTGCAGCACCTGCTCGATGGCCAGCGAGACGTCGAGGCCCACCACGTCGAGCAGCTCGAAGGGGCCCATCGGGTAGCCTCCGCCGAGCCTCATCGCGGCATCGATCTCGTCCAGCGAGGCGTAGTGGTCCTGGACCATCTTGACCGCGTTGTTGAGGTACGGGAACAGCAGCGCGTTCACGATGAAACCGGCCCGGTCGCCGCAGTCCACCGGGTGCTTGCGGACCTTCCCGCAGACCTCGCGCACCGTGGCGTGCACATCGTCCGCGGTCAGCACGGTGCGGACGATCTCGACCAGCTTCATCGCGGGCGCCGGGTTGAAGAAGTGCACGCCGATCACGTCCTGCGGCCGCGAGGTGGCGCGGGCGCACGCGATGACGGGCAGGGACGAGGTCGTGGTGGCCAGGACGGCACCGGGCTTGCAGACCTTGTCGAGGGTGCCGAACAGCTGCTGCTTGATCTCCAGGTCCTCGGCCACCGCCTCGACGGCCAGGTCCACCTCGGCGAACGCGTCCAGCGTCCCCGCCGGCGTGATCCGCTCCAACGCCGCGTCCCGCGCCTCCGCCGTCATCCGGCCCTTGTCGACCGACCTGGCCAGCGACTTGGCGATACGGGCCTTGGCTGTCTCCGCCTTCTCCAGGCTGCGGGCGGCCAGGACCACCTCGTAGCCCGCCTTGGCGAAGACCTCGGCGATGCCGCTCGCCATGGTGCCCGAGCCCGCGACGCCGACGCTGCTCACTGTTCGGGCCCCGGCGGCCGCGCCGTCGCCCTCGGCCGGCGTCTCGGCATCCGCCACGACGGTGCCGCTGCCCGGCGCCTCGTACGAGTAGAAGCCGCGGCCCGCCTTGCGGCCGGTCAGCCCGGCCTCGCTGAGCTGCTTGAGGATCGGCGCGGGGGCGTGCAGCCGGTCGCCGGAAGCCGCGTACATCGCGTCGAGGACGGTGCGGGCGGTGTCGATCCCCACCAGGTCGAGCAGGGCCAGCGGGCCCATGGGCAGGCCGCAGCCGAGCCGCATCGCGGCGTCGATGTCCTCGCGCGTGGCGTACTTGGACTCGTACATAGCGGCGGCCTGGTTGAGGTAGCCGAAGAGCAGGCCGTCCGCCACGAAGCCGGGCCGGTCGCCGACCGCCACCGGTTCCTTGCCGAGGTCGCGGGCGAGTTGGGTGACCGTGGCGACGGCCGCGGGCGCGGTCAGCACCGAGGAGACGATCTCCACGAGCTTCATGGCGGGTGCCGGGTTGAAGAAGTGCACGCCGAGGACGCGTTCGGGGCGCGCGGAGTCGGCGGCCAGGCGCGTCACGGACAGCGCGTTGGTCCCGGTGGCGAGGATCGTGTCGGGCCGGACGATGGTGTCGAGCGCCGCGAACACCTCGCGCTTGGTGTCGTAGTGCTCGGGCACGACCTCGATCACGAGGTCCGCCTCGGCCGCGGCCTGCAGATCCGAGAACGTACGGAAGCGGGCGAGCACGTCCTGCCGCTCCTGCTCGGTGATCTTCCCGCGCTCCACGGCGCGGGCGGTCGAGGTCTCCAGCGCGGCCGTGGCCTGCACGGCCGCGGCGTCGCTGATGTCGATGCCGATGACCTCTCGGCCCGCACGGGCCAGCACCTCGGCGATGCCGCTGCCCATGGTGCCGAGGCCGACGACGGCCACGGTGCCGAGCGTGGTGGGTGCGGAGTGGGGCTCCGGACTGGACGGACGAACCATCGCGGGACTCCTGAGGGTGTTCCCCGGGCCGAGGGCCACGAGGAGAGTGACGACTGAGGGTTTGTTCCGGGTGCGCTCCGAAGTGGTTCCGGCCGAGGACCGGTTGCGCGCGGTGACCGACCTGAGGGGATCCGGCCACGCCCCGGGTGCACATGCTCCGGGTCGGTGCCCTGCGAGGGTGCCGATGAGCGGGGGTTGTGGTTGAGATGCACGCGGGCCGCATTGCCCGACGGGGAATACCGGCAGGCCCTGTCCCGAGGCCATGCCGTACTGCGTGCTGTGCAGAACCGACTGCACGAAGGCGGCTGCGTCACCAGGCCGCCCGAGCGGGTGTGCTCGTGGCCCCACCTTAACTCGTGGGTAATAACTTCGCCAGAGGAAGTTCGGCGCGGGGGCTGTGGCGCGGGCCACTCGCGGGGAGGGACATTCCATGGACACCGATGACGCACGACGCGCTCTGGTGGAGCGAGCCCGCAAAGAAGTCTCCGGACCCGAGGAGGCAGCCGAGTACGGGCGCCTGATGGCGCTCGTCCGGGACGGTTTACCGCCGGCGCGCAGAGAGGAATTGGTCCGCGTCCTGGCCGAACCCGGACGGCCCTTGTGGTCACGGGAGTTGGCGGCGTTCGCGCTGGGGTGTGCGGGGGACCGCCGGGCCTTCGAGACGCTGGTGCTGCTGCTCAACCACCGGGACGCACCGCGCTGCGCCTCGGCCGCGCACGCCCTGGCCAGGCTCGGAGACCCGCGCACGGCCCGCGCGGCGGCCGCCCTGGCCACCAACCCGCTGCGCACGGCGTACGCGCTGCACCCGGTCCGGCTGCTGACGGCCCTGCGCGCTCCGGAGTCCGTGCCCGCGCTGACCACCACGCTGGAGCGGCTGCTGGCCGCGCGGACGCCGTACTGGCCGGTGGCGCTGGCATGCGTCGAGGGCCTCGGCGCGCTGGGGGACCGGCGGGCGGTACCGGTGCTGACGACCGCGCGTGACCACGCCCGCCTCGCGGCCCCGGCGGAAGCGGCTCTGGCCCGCCTGGACGGCACGGCGGGCGGGGAGGCGCGGCGGGGGGCCGAGAGCCGATGACCGCCCGGCCCAGTGCGTGATCCGTGCGGAACGAGGGCCGGTGCGGAGCCCGAAGTGCCCACGAGGACGAACCCCCGTGCGCCGCCGGGCACTTCGGGTCGCATGGCCCGGCCCTCCCCGGATCGGCCTTCCCCGGATCGCAGGACGCGGCGGATCCGGCGCGGACAGCACCGACCGGGGCTTCGATCAGAGCAGCGTGAGCTGGGTGGGTTCCGGCGCCGCCGGCTCCGGGTCGGGGGAGGCCGGTTCGGTTATGCGGCGGGACGCGCCCGCGCGGGAGGGCCCGATACCGAACTCGCGTGCGTACTCGTGTACTTGGCGGGTGATGCGGCGCTGATACCACTTCGGGGCGTACGAACCGCCCGCGTACATCGTCTCGTAGCGCCGCACCAGACGGGGGTGGTGGTGGCCCAGCCAGTGCATGAACCACTCCCTGGCCCCCGGGCGCAGATGCAGGACGAGCGGTGTCACCGATGTCGCGCCCGCGGCCGCAATGGCGCGGACCGTCGCACGCAGCTGCTCGGGGGTGTCGCTGAGGAACGGGATGACCGGCGCCATCAGGACGCCGCAGGGGATGCCGTTGGTGTTGAGGGTGCGGCAGACCTCCAGGCGGCGGTCGGGTGCCGGTGTGCCCGGCTCGACCGTGCGCCACAGCTCGCGGTCCAGGAAGCCCACCGAGACCGAGGTGCCGACCTCGGTCACCTCGGCGGCCTGCCGCAGCAGTTCGAGGTCGCGGAGGATCAGCGTGCCCTTGGTCAGTATCGAGAACGGGTTCGCGTGGTCGCGCAGGGCGGCGAGGATGCCCGGCATCAACCGGTAGCGGCCCTCGGCCCGTTGGTAGCAGTCGACGTTCGTGCCCATGGCGATGTGCTCGCCCCGCCACTTCGGAGAGGCCAGTTCACGGCGCAGCAGTTCCGGGGCGTTGACCTTGACGACGATCTGCGAGTCGAAGCCGGTGCCGGTGTCCAGGTCCAGATAGCTGTGCGTCTTCCGGGCGAAGCAGTAGACGCACGCGTGCGAGCAGCCGCGGTAGGGGTTGATCGTCCACTCGAACGGCATCCGGGAGGCCCCCGGAACCCGGTTCACGATCGTCCGCGCACGGATCTCGTGGAACGTGATCCCCCGGAACTCCGGGGTGTCGAAGGTGCGTGTCACGGCGTCCACGCCGAAGAGGGCGGGCGCTGTCGCGGTCCCGTCGCTCGCCAGCCCGTCCCAGCGCATGGTGCCTCCCTCTGTCGCACCCGTCCTCCCGCACCCGGAGGGCGCGTATGCCACGCTAGAACACATTTTCGAATTACGCCACCGGGTGGCCGGATCACGACCCCGATTTGGGCGGGCGGGGCACCGGTGGTTGGCTTGGTGGCCGGAACGCACCGCGGGGCAGTAGGGCCCGCGCGTGGACTCGGCACATGGGAAGGAAGAACGATGGCGCAGGTAGAGGCCACGACGGAGCGGACCATCGCGGCGGACCCCGAGACGGTGTTCCGCGCGGTCTCCGACTACTCGGGCACCCGCGCCAAGCTGCTGCCCGAGCACTTCAGCGAGTACGAGGTGCGCGAGGGCGGCGCGGGCGAGGGCACCCTCGTCCACTGGCGGCTCCAGGCGACCAGCAAGCGGGTCCGCGACTGCCTGCTCGAGGTCTCCGAACCGACGGCCGGACAACTCGTCGAGAAGGACCGCAACTCCTCCATGGTCGCCACTTGGACCGTGACCCCGGCCGGTGAGGGCAGGGCGAAGGTCGTCGTCACCACCGTCTGGAACGGCGCGGGCGGCATCGGAGGGTTCTTCGAGAAGACCTTTGCCCCCAAGGGCCTGGGCCGCATCTACGACGCGGTGCTCGCCAAGCTCGCCACCGAAGTCGAGAAGTGAACCCCCGCACCTCACCGGAACGGGTGTTTTTCCCTTCGTGAACCGGCGCACGCCGCGGGCGTGCGCCGGAGGTGAAAGCCGCTGATGAGCGCTGAGAAGGCGTCCTGGGCAACGTAGTTGGCCGTCCGATCCCGACTTCCATCCGAACCACGTCGCGCTTGCTCGTAGTTGTCGCGTAATGCGAGAAATGGGCGCGCGGTGCTGGTGCGACGAGGGGAGCGGTACGTGGGCGGGACCACACTGGTGCAGGAACGCGGCGAGCGGGCCGCCGCGGCCGCCCCCGCCCCCGGCCTGCTCGACGGAGCCGGCCACGAGGCGGCGGCGGGAGGCGCGGCACTCTCCCCGCGCCGGATCCGCATGGTCTTCGTCGGCCTGATGCTGACCCTGCTGCTCGCCGCCCTGGACCAGACGATCGTGGCCACGGCGCTGCCGAGGATCGTCGGCGAACTCCATGGCCTGGACAGGATGTCCTGGGCCGTCACCTCGTACCTACTGGCCTCCACTGTCGCGTTGCCGCTCTACGGCAAGCTCGGCGACCTCTTCGGCCGCAAGGGCGTGTTCCAGTTCGCGATCCTGGTGTTCGTCGCCGGTTCCCTGCTCGCCGGCCGGTCCCGGACCATGGAGCAGCTCATCGCCTTCCGCGCCGTCCAGGGCATCGGGGGCGGCGGGCTCATGATCGGCGTCCAGGCGATCATCGCCGACATCGTCCCGCCCCGCGCCCGCGGGCGCTACATGGGCCTGATCGGGGCCGTGTTCGGGCTGGCGTCCGTGGCTGGCCCACTGCTCGGCGGCTTCTTCACCGACCACGCCTCCTGGCGCTGGTGCTTCTACATCAACGTGCCCTTCGGGCTCGTCACCCTGGCCGTCATCGCGGCCGTCCTCAAGCTGCCCAGGCCCGCCGTCCGGGCCCGCCTCGACGTCCTCGGCGGGCTCCTGCTCGCCGCCTGCTCCACCTGCCTGGTGCTGCTGACGAGTTGGGGCGGTACGGAGTACGCCTGGGACTCGCGGACGATCCTGGGCCTCGCCGCGGGAGCCGTCGTCACGGCGCTGCTGTTCGTCCTCGCCGAGCGCTTCGCCGTCCAGCCGGTCATCCCGCTACGGCTGTTCCGCGACCCCGTCTTCACGATGACGGGACTCATCGGTGCTGTCGTGGGCGTCGCGCTCTTCGGCGCCGCCAGCTATCTGCCGACGTTTCTGCAGATGGCCGACGGCGCAAGCGCCACCGAGTCCGGACTGCTGATGCTGCCGATGATGGGCGGGATCGTCGTCGCCTCGATCGTGTCCGGGCGGATGATCAGCCGTACCGGCCGCTACAAGGCTTACCCGATCATCGGCGGCGCCGTCTCCGCGGTTGGCATGTGGCTGCTCTCCCTGCTCCACACGGACACCCCGCGGCCGGAGTACAGCATCTGGATGGCCGTCCTGGGTACCGGCATCGGTCTCGTCATGCCGGTGCTCGTGCTGGCCGTGCAGAACTCCGTGCCACCCGCCGACCTCGGTGTCGCCACCAGCGCCAACAACTACTTCCGGCAGATCGGCGGTTCGGTCGGTGCGGCGGTCTTCGGCACCCTGTTCGCCGACCGGCTCGCCGACCGCCTCGCGCACGAACTCCCCTCCGGTGCCGGCCTTCCGGAGCCGGAGTCGATCACCCCGCAGATGGTGCACGCCATGGACGCGGCGCTGCGCGACGCCTACGTCCGGGCGTACGCGGAAGCCATGCCGCGGATCTTCCTGTATCTCGTGCCGGTACTCGTCCTCGGCTTCCTGCTGGCCTTCCTGCTGAAGGAGAAACCCCTGGTGTCCCACAAGGCCCCTGCCGCTCCCGGCCCCTCCACCACCGCGACAACGGTTGTCGTCGAAGCCGCCGGAACCGTCGGAGGCGGGGCCGTGCCGTCCGCCCGCTCGGGGGCACCCGGCCGCCGGCATGACCGGCTCCCGGCCGGCGTGCCGGTCTGCGGCACGGTCCAGCACTACGACGGGAGCGCCGTCCCACGCGCCGCCCTCACCCTCATCGACGTCGCCGGCCGCCAGATCGGCCGCGGCGCGGCGGGCGAGGACGGACGGTACGCGCTGAGCACCCCGGGCGCCGGGTCGTACGTCCTGATCGCAGCCGCCGGGGGGCACCAGCCCCGGGCCGTGAGCGTCACGGTCGGCGAGCGTCCGGTCGAACTCGACGTCGTGCTCGGCGGCGCGGGCCATCTCACGGGCGCCGTGACCACGGCCGACGACACCCCCGTACGGGACGCCACGGTGACCCTGACGGATGTGCGCGGGGATGTGGTCGCCGCGACGCGCAGCGGGCGCGAAGGCGGATATGTCATCCCGGAGTTGGTCGCGGGGGAGTACGTACTCGCCGCAAGCGCACCGGCGTTCCGCCCGGCCGCCGTGCCCGTCACCGTGCAGGCCGCGCGCGAGACCCGCCGCGACATCGAACTCGCGGGCGGCGCGGTCCTGCGCGGCACCGTACGGGCCCACGGCGGGCGGCCCGTCGAGGACGCACGAGTCACGCTGCTGGACACCGCGGGCAATGTCGTCGACACGCTGACGACGGGAACCGACGGCGTCTTCCTGTTCGTTGACCTGTCGGCGGGTGAGTACACGGTGATCGCCTCCGGTTACCCACCGGTGGCCACGGTCCTGCAGGTCTCGGGCGGTGGCCGTACGGAGCGGGATCTGCAGCTCGACCACGAGGACTGACCGCGGGGCGACCGGGGCGACCGGACGCAACCGACCGAGGACCGCGACCGAGGACCGACCGAAGACCGACCGAGGAACTGACGAAGGGAGAGGCCGGAGACCCTGGCCGGAGAGGGAGGGCGCTGTGGCGCATGCGGCGCACCACCGGTCACGGCAGCTTCGGCAAACGGGCCTCGCCGAACCCTACTCGCCCGTACGGTTGTGACGGTGCCGCAGATCATGCGGCAGGGGAAGGAGCCTCCCGGCCATGGACAGTGGTATTCCGCCGCAGGCCGCGCGTCAGAGCGCCCTGTCCGGCAGGATCCCGCTCGCGGTTGTCGTCGTGGACGCGGACGGCCTTGTCTCCCACTGGAGTTCGGGCGCGCGGCGGCTTTTCGGGAGCAGCCGGGAGGAGGCCCTCGGCGTGCCCGCCACGGATCTCCTGCCGGTCTCGGGCGTCCTCGCGGGGGACGCCGACGGCTGCGGCCTGCCGGAGGAGGACGCGGGGTTCGGGCTCGAGGACACGCTCAGCGGCCGGATGCCCTATCCGGCCGCGGGGCGGGCCCGGATGCCGGGCCCCGGCGCGGACCTGCCCGGGGTAGCGGGCGCATGCCCCGGCGCGGGCCTGCCCGGGGGAGCGGGCGCGGAGCGGCTCGACGTGGTGTGGTGGGCGTATCCGCTGGTCGGCCCCGGTCGCGAGCGGCTGCTCGTCCTTGCCGCGGACGCCCGCGGGCTGGACGGCCCCGCCGACGGGCACTGCGGGGAGGCGTACGGCAGTGGTCAGGCCCGGGATGCGCACGACGGCGGCCCCGGTCAGATTGCCCACGCCGGCGGCCGGGGCGAGGACGCGTACGAGGGCGGCCGCCGGTACCGCCGCACCGTTGCCCCCGGCTTCGCGCTGTACTCCGAGTTCCCCGGAGCCGACGAACTCGCCGCCGGGCTGCCCGACATCCTGCCCGGCATGAGCGTCGCGCTCAGCACCAGGATCGCCGGGCAGGTGCTGGAACTCGGTTATCCCGTCCTGGAGTTCAGCCACCTCGACCGCATCCCCGTCACTCCAGGGTGGGGAGTTCCGCACCGCCCCGGGCGCACCGCGGGCCTGGACGAGGTGACCGCCCCCGTACGGCTGACGGGGAAGGGGCGGGCCGGATGATCCGTGCGCACACGTTCCTCATGCGGCCCACCGTGGGCCGGCACGGAGCGTACGCGTCCGGGGCTTCCGGAGCTTCCGGCCGCGGGGGCCCGGCCCCGCCGGGATGAGTTCCGCCCCTCCGCACCGTCGTACGTGCGGAGCGCCCGGGAGGCGCACGATGGAGACGGGCGAGGGACGCGGCGCAGCCGTCCGTGCCTCCCCGCAGAGGGCTCCCGACCTGGGTGAGGCAGCGATGCTGAACCAGCACGCCACGGTGACCTGCGGAAAGCTCCGGACAAGCAAAGAACCCGGACGAGGGGGCGTGGGGGCCATCCCCGAGCTACTGGTGGGGGCCGGCGGCTGGGCAAGAGACCCGGCTCAAGGGGAACCAAGGGTGCGGGACGCTCGTCCACCGTCTCGAAAGGATCACCCGGTTGTCGGGCAAGGACATACGGGAGCCGGAGCCGGCCCGGTCGCGCGCGGCGACGCATCCGGCATGCGCGGACCGGGCTGCCGGGAGGCGCCGGCGTGACGGTTCCGGCATGGGGGGAGGGACACGCGTGGCGTCCGCACGATTTGCTCCCCGCCCGTCCGGGCAGCGATCAGAGCGCACTACGCGGCGTCACACGGCCGTGCGCAGCAGGATGTCGTTGGACATCCCCCGGGGTGCGACGAGACTGATGTCGGCCACAGAAGTCGGGCCGCCCCATGAGCGGCGCCCTGAGCAGGGAAGACGGAGGCATCCTTGAAGATCCTCATCAGTGCGGACATGGAGGGCGCCACCGGCGTCACCTGGCCCGCCGATGTGCTCCCGGGCACCGAGCAGTGGCAGCGCTGCCGCCGGCTGTTCACGTCCGACGTGAATGCGGCGGTCGCCGGGTTCTTCGACGGCGGCGCGGACGAGGTGCTCATCAACGAGGCCCACTGGACCATGCGCAATCTGCTGCTCGAGGAGCTCGACGAGCGCGCGCAGATGCTCACAGGCCGCCACAAGACGCTCAGCATGGTTGAGGGCGTGCAGCACGGTGACGTCGACGGCATCGCGTTCGTCGGCTACCACACCGGTGCCGGCACCGAAGGCGTCCTGGCCCACACCTATCTCGCCAACTCCATCACCGGAGTCCGGGTGAACGGCACGCGCGCGAGCGAGGGCCTGCTCAACTCCCTGGTCGTCGCCGAGTTCGGTGTACCCGTCGTCCTCGTCACCGGTGACGACCGCACCTGTGAGGACGCCCGAGGCTACGCACCCCGGGCCCGCACGGTCGCGGTGAAGGACTACGTGTCGCGGTACGCCGCGGTCTGCCGTCCCCCGGCCCGTACGGCGGCGGACATCCGGGCGGCCGCCAAGGAGGCCGCGGCTCTCGCCGTGCGGAGCGCGCCCGTGGTGGACGGGCCGTTCACGGTGGAGGTGGAGTTCGACGCCGAGCATCTTGCGGGGGCGGCCACCGTCGTACCGGGCGTGGTCAGCAGCGGTGAGCGCAAGGTGGCCTACACCGCCGGGACCATGTACGACGGCATCCGGTGCTTCAAGGCCGTCACCACCATCGTGTCGTCCGCAGTGGAGGAGCAATATGGCTGACGCCGTTGACGAGCGTGCCCTCGAAGAGGTCGTACGGTTCACCTCCGAGCTGATCCGCATCGACACCACCAACCGCGGCGGCGGCGACTGCACCGAGCGGCCGGCCGCCGAGTACGCGGCGGAGCGGCTCGCCGAGGCGGGTCTGGAGCCGCAGCTCCT
The DNA here is from genome assembly GCF_040681345.1 of Streptomyces sp. NPDC051776. Classification (NCBI taxonomy): domain Bacteria; kingdom Bacillati; phylum Actinomycetota; class Actinomycetes; order Kitasatosporales; family Streptomycetaceae; genus Streptomyces; species Streptomyces sp. NPDC051776. The sequence goes on from NZ_JBFAYQ010000003.1 coordinate 209,951, forward strand.
CGAGAGCGCCCGGGGGCGTACGAACGTGGTGGTGCGGATCGAGGGTTCGGACCCGGGCGAGGACGCCCTGCTGGTCCACGGCCATTTGGACGTGGTGCCCGCCGAGCCCGCCGACTGGAGCGTTCACCCCTTCTCCGGCGAGGTGAGCGACGGTGTCGTCTGGGGCCGCGGCGCCGTCGACATGAAGAACATGGACGCGATGATCCTGGCCGTCGTCCGTGCCTGGGCGCGCGCGGGCGTACGGCCCCGCCGCGACATCGTGGTGGCGTTCACCGCCGACGAGGAGGACAACGCGGCCTATGGGGCGGGATTCCTCGTCGGCCGCCACGCCGGGCTCTTCGAGGGCTGCACCGAAGGGATCAGTGAGTCCGGCGGGTTCACCTTCCACGACGGCGACCGGCGGCTGTACCCGATCGCGGCGGGCGAGCGCGGCACCGCCTGGCTCAAGCTCACCGCCCACGGGACCACCGGACACGGCTCCCGGGTGAACCGGGCCAACGCGGTGAGCCGGCTGGCCGGCGCGGTCTCGCGCATCGGCGAGTACACGTGGCCGGTACGGCTCACCCCCACCGTACGGGCCGCGCTGGCCTCACTCGCCGAGCTGCACGGCCTGCGGGCGGACCTGTCCCCCGGCGACCCCGGCCGGCTCGCGCATGAGGTCGACGCGTTGATCGCCGGCCTGGGACCCACGGCCAAGCTCGTCGAGGCGACCGTGCGCAACAGCACCAACCCGACGATGCTGGAGGCCGGTTACAAGCTCAACGTCATTCCCGGCAGTGCGACCGGCTTCGTCGACGGCCGTATGCTGCCCGGCGGCGAGGAGGAGTTCGCCGAGACGCTCGACCGGCTCACCGGTCCCGAGGTGGACTGGGAGTTCCACCACCGGGAGATCCCGCTGCAGGCGCCCGTGGACTCGGCCACGTACCGGGCCATGAGCGAGGCCGTCGAACGCTTCGACCCCGGCAGCACGGCCGTGCCCTACTGCATGCCGGGCGGCACGGACGCCAAGCAGTTCTCCCGGCTCGGTATCACCGGCTACGGCTTCTCCCCGCTCAAGCTCCCCGAGGGCTTCGACTACACCGCTCTCTTCCACGGGGTCGACGAGCGGGTCCCAGTCGAGGCGCTGCACTTCGGCGTGCGCGTGCTCGACCACTTCATGAGGAACAGCGCCCCGAAGGCGGGCTCCGCGGCAGCGGGCGGCCCGGCCGGTGGCGGGTACGGCAGCGGCACAGCACAGGAGGCGTGAGGAACATGGTGTCCACGGCCCCGTACGGCGCCTGGGAGTCGCCGATCGGATCGGCGCTCGCGGCGTCCCACGACGGCAGGCCGGAGTTCGTGGGCGCGGTCGGCGAGGAGGTGTGGTGGACCGAGCCGCGGCCGGCCGAGGGCGGGCGCAGAACGCTCGTCCGGCTGCGCGCCGACGGCACCGAGCAGTCCCTGCTGCCCGCGCCCTGGAATGTCCGCAGCCGCGTCATCGAGTACGGCGGCCTGCCCTGGACCGCCGTGCCCCGCGCGCAGGGCGGCCCCCTCGCCGTCTTCGTCGACTTCGCCGACCAGCGGCTGTACGCGTACGAGCCGGACGCGCCCGGGGCCCCCGGGCCCCGGCCGCTCACCCCGCTCTCGGCGGTCGGCGCCGGACTGCGCTGGGCAGACGCCGAGATCCACCTGGAGCGCGGTGAAGTCTGGTGCGTGCTGGAGGAGTTCACGGGCGATGCGCCGACCGATGTACGACGCGTCATCGCGGCCGTACCCCTCGACGGTTCGGCGGCCGAGGACGGTGGCGCCATCCGCGAACTGACCGACGACCGGAGCCGTTTCGTCACTGGGCCCAAGCTGTCGCCGGACGGCACCCGGGCGCTCTGGATCGCCTGGGACCATCCCGCGATGCCCTGGGACGGCACGGCGGTCATGGTCGCCGACGTCACCGAGGACGGCCGGTTGACCGGTGCCCACCGCGTCGTCGGCGGCTCCGTGGAATCCGTCGCCCAGGCGGAGTGGGCCTACGACGGCTCCCTCATCATCGCCAGCGACCGCAGCGGCTGGTGGAACCTCTACCGCATCTCACCGGAGGACGGGCGGGCCACCGCGCTGTGCCCGCGGGCCGAGGAGTTCGGCGGGCCACTGTGGAAAATCGGCTGTCGCTGGTTCGCCCCGATGCCCAGCGGCCTCATCGCCGTCGTGCACGGACGCGGCACCACCGCCCTCGGTGTCCTGGACCCGGAGACCGGCGAACTGTGCGATGCGGCCGGCCCCTGGACGGAATGGGCGCCGAGTCTGGCCGTGACGGGGACCCGGGTCGTCGGCGTCGCGGCGAGCCCGCGCAGCGGCTACCAGGTCGTCGAGCTCGACACCGCCACTGGCCGCACCCGAGTGACCGGTGCGCGCCACCACGACCCGGTCGACCCGGCGTACTACCCGGAGCCGCAGATAAGGATCTTCACCGGGCCCGGCGGCCGCGAGATCCACGCCCACATCTATCCGCCGCACAGCCCGGACCACACCGCCCCGCCGGGCGAACTCCCGCCGTACGTGGTGTGGGCGCACGGCGGTCCCACCGGCCACGCGCCGCTGGTCCTCGACCTGGAGGTGGCCTACTTCACCTCCCGCGGCATCGGCGTCGCCGAGGTCAACTACGGCGGATCGACCGGCTACGGCCGCGAGTACCGCAACCGGCTGCGCGGGCAGTGGGGCGTGGTGGACGTCGAGGACTGCGCGGCCGTCGCCGAGGCGCTGGCCGCAGAGGGCACCGCCGACGGCGAGCGGCTGGCCATTCGCGGTGGCAGCGCCGGCGGCTGGACGGCCGCCGTGTCGTTGGCGACCACGGACGTCTACGCCTGCGGCACGGTCATCTACCCGGTACTTGACCCGGCGAGCTGGGCCGCCGAGAACGGCACGCACGACTTCGAGTCCCGCTATCTCGACGGTCTGATCGGCCCGCCCGGCGAGGTGCCGGGCCGCTACCGGGACCGCTCGCCTCTGCACAACGCCCACCGGATCACCGCGCCGTTCGTGCTCCTCCAGGGCCTGGACGACGTCATCTGCCCGCCGGAGCAAAGCGCACGCTTCGTCGAGGAGATGGCCGGACGCGGCGTGCGCCACGCCTACATCGCATTCGAGGGAGAAGGCCATGGATTCCGCAGGGCGGACACGATGACCAGGGCGCTGGAGGCCGAACTCTCCCTCTACGCCCAGACCTTCGGCGTCGCCGCCCCCGGTGTCCCCGTCCTGGAGCTGGCGAAATGACGCCCATGGTGCGGCCGGGATCGGCCGCCGGACCGCAGCCCGAGGGCCCCGCCGGACCGCAGCCCGAGGGCCCCGCCGGCGCGGAGGAGGGGCAGCGTGCCCTGCTCGCGCCGTACCGCTACGGCACCGACCCCCTCCCCGGACCCCCACCGGGCGAGGGGACGCGGGTATGGCTGGTGGATGTCGCCGCGCACGCGAAGGAGGCGGCCGCACAGAGCCATGTGCTGGACGACGGGGAGCGGGAGCGCGCGGCGGCGTTCCTGCGGGCGGCGGACCGCGACCGCTACCAGGTCGCTCACGTGGCCCTGCGACGACTGCTCGGCGGGTACCTCGGCCGGGATCCGGCCGCTCTGGAGTTTCTGCGCGAGCCGTGCCCCGGATGCGGGAAGCAGCACGGCCGCCCGGCGCTGCCCGGCGCGCCGCTGCACTTCTCGCTCTCGCACTCGGGCGATCTGGTGGCGATCGCCGTCGCGGACACACCGGTCGGCATCGACGTCGAGGAGCTGCCGGCGCCGCACGTGGTGACCGAGGTGGCCTCCGTGCTGCACGAGGACGAGCAGGCGGAGATCGCCGCGCAGCCCGGGGCGCTGCGCCCGGCGGTGTTCGCCCGCTGCTGGACCCGCAAGGAGGCCTATCTCAAGGGCACGGGCATCGGTCTCGCGGAGGACCTGGCGGCGACGCTGGTGGGCGCGGGACCGGAACCGGTCGATCCGCCCGGCTGGGCCCTGGCGGACTTGCCGCTGCCGGCGGAACTCCGGGCGTATGCGGCGGCGTGCGCCGTACGCCGGGCGGCCGGATAGCCGTCGCGCCCGGGCCTTTCCGTAGGCGTGCGGTCCTGGAACGCCCCGGGCCCGGATCCGGCCTCCGCGTCCGGGACTCATCCCGGTCCCGGCACACCACCCCGCGTCCGCGCCCGCCCGTAGGCGTGCGGTTCCTGGAACCCGGGGGCCCGTGCGCGTCCGGGATTCATCCGGTCCCGGCACAAGCCCCGCGTCAGGAACTCGACCCGGGCCGAGATCCGGCCTCCGCGTCCGGGACTCATGCGCGCCGGGAAGGGCCGGTCCTCATCCGTTACGGAGTTGTGGGTGCTCGCTGTGGCGCGCTCCCTGTGGGCGCTGCCTGCGGTCCGGTGGCGGGCGCGGGCGCGGGCGAGCGGGGGCGTGGTAGGCCCTGGTGCTCGGGCGGGGGCCGGGGCCGGGGGCGCGGTGCTCCGGGGCCCGACCCCCGCGGGCGCGCGGCCGGGGCGGCGGGAGCATGCTGGAAGCGAGAGGTGGGGGCAGCCGCAGGGAGGCCTTCCATGAGTTCCAGGACCTCGACGAGCAGGATGTCCGGCGGCCGGCGCAGCCGGATGCACGGGACGCGCTGGGGCGACGTCTTCACGCCGCTCAGGGTCGCCGTGGGCGTGATCCTGATCCTGTGTCTGGTGTTCATCTTCGAGAACACCGGTCAGACCAAGATCCGTCTCCTCATCCCCGAAGTGATCATGCCGTTGTGGCTCGCGCTCCTCGGAGTGGGCATCATCGGTTTCGCCTGCGGCGCGTACCTCTTCCGCCATCACCGGAGGTAGCCCGCGCGCGGGCGTGCCGGGCTCCATAGGATTGTTGGATGCCGTCCGACCGCGTCTATCTCGCAGTGGGCCCCCGCGTGGCCATCCGGCCCATCGAACGGCGGGACGAGCAGGAGTTCACGGCGCGGGTGCGGGAGAGCGCAGAACTGCACCACCCGTGGGTGTTCCTTCCGACCGACGCCGAGGAGTTCGAGCGGTGGACGGCCAGGTTCCGTACGCCCGCGGGCGAGGGCTACGCGGTGTGCGACCGGGAGACGGGCGGGATCGCGGCCGGCGTCGCGATCAACAACATCGTCCGCAGCGGCTTCCAGTGCGGGGCCGTGGGCTACGGGGCCTTCGTGCACGCGGCCGGGCGGGGGCTCATGACGGAGGGCCTGGGACTCGTCGTACGGCATGCCTTCGGTCCGCTCGGACTCCACCGTCTGGAGGCCAACATCCAGCCGGGCAATGAGGCCTCGCGCCGCCTCGTGCAGCGGCTGGGCTTCCGGCTCGAGGGCTTCTCGCCGGACTTCCTCTTCATCGACGGCGCATGGCGCGACCACGAACGCTGGGCCATCACCGCCGAGATGACGGCCGGTCAGACAGCCGGGCAGACCTGACGGGGCCGGGACGGGCCGTGCCCGACCGCGCGCCGTACGCCGCTGCCCTTGCTGCCGTGCTGCCACCGCACCTGCGTCTCCATCCGTCCCTCCGCACCGGTGTCCCCGCCCGTCCCTCCGAACCCGCCTGCCGCATACCCGTCCCGCCGCACTCCGCCACCGACCGCCGCACGCCCCCGCCGCCACCGGCCCTTTGCCCAACCCTGACCTGGGGCGGGCCTGGTCAGTCGCGCCAGGAGCGTGTTCCATGGTCATCGGGGGGCGCCCGGTCCGGCGGCGGCCCGTACGAGGGAGCGAGGTTGCCGTGGCCACGACCGTGCGACGCACCGTACTGACCCTGCCCGGCGCGCCCGTCGGGCCGGAGAACCCGCTGCCCGCGCTGCGGCCGCTCGACGAGGTGCACAGGATCGGTGACCGCGAACGGGCCGCGCTGCCCGCCGAGATGGCCCGCCAGATCCGATACGAACCGCTGCGTTCGGTCCTGCCCGTGCGACTGCTCGACGGCTACGCCCGCGACCGCGGCCCGGTAGGCCTCGACGCTCTCGTGATCGAGAACGAACGGCTGCGCGCCACCGTCGTGCCCGGACTCGGAGGCCGCGTCCATTCCCTCCACCACAAGCCGTCGGGGCGTGAACTCCTCTACCTCAACCCGGTGTTCCAGCCCGCGGCCTTCGCCCTCAACGGCGCCTGGTACTCCGGCGGCATCGAGTGGAACATCGGCGCCACCGGGCACACCACGCTCTCCTGCGCCCCGCTGCACGCCGCACGCGTACCGGCGCCGGACGGTGGCGAGATGCTGCGGCTGTGGGAGTGGGAGCGGCTGCGGGACACGCCCTTCCAGATCGATCTGTGGCTGCCCGAGGGCTCGGACTTCCTCCACGTCGGCGTTCGGATCCGCAACCCGCACGACCGGCCCGTGCCCGTCTACTGGTGGTCCAACATCGCCGTGGAGGAGCACGGGACGACGCGCGTCCTCGCGCCCGCCGAGGAGGCCTGGCACTTCGGCTACGAGCGGAGCCTGCAGCATGTACCGGTGCCGGAGTGGCAGGGCGCCGACCGCACCTACCCGCTGCGCAGCGAGTACGCGGCCGACTGGTTCTACGAGGTGCCGGACGGCGCCAGGCGCTGGATCGCCTCGCTGGACGCGGACGGCAGGGGCCTGGTCCAGACCTCGACCGACCTGCTGCGCGGCAGGAAGCTGTTCGTCTGGGGCGCTGGGAGCGGTGGGAGGCGCTGGCAGGAGTGGCTCACCGAACCGGGCACGGTCGGCTATGCGGAGATCCAGGCGGGGCTGGCCCGAACCCAACTGGAGCACGTACGGCTGGAGGCGGGCGCGGAGTTCGCCTGGCTGGAGGCGTACGGCCCGTTGGCGGCCGACCCCGCCGCCGTGCACGGCGCGGACTGGTCCGCGGCGCGGGCGGAAGCGGAGGCACGGCTGGAGGAGGCGCTGCCGCGCGCCGATGTCGACGCGGCGTACGCGGCATGGCTGCCGTGCGCCGACACGGAGCCGAAGGAGGTCCTGGCGGCGGGCTCGGGCTGGGGCGCGCTCGAAGTCGCCCGCGGCGCCTACGAGTTGCCCGGCACCCCGTTCGATGCATCCTGCCTCGGCGAACAGCAGCGGCCGTGGCTGGAACTGTTGCGGACCGGTTCGCTGCCGGACGGCCCCGTTTCACCGCACGATCCGGGTCCCACCCCTGTCTCGCCGCTCTGGCGGGAGATTCTGGAGACGACGACGCCGGGAGCGCGGGCCGACTACCACCTGGGAGTGGCCCGGTGGCACGCCGGTGACCGCGCGCAGGCAGCACGGAGCTGGGAGTGCTCGCTGGCCGCGGAGGAGACACCCTGGGCGCTGCGCTGCCTCGCGGTCGCGGCCGCGGAGTCGGGCGACACCGGGCGCGCGGCCGACCTCCTGCTGCGGGCGATCGACGTGGCGACGGCCCGCGCGGCTTCGGGCGCGGAGGGGAGCGCCGGCACCAATGCGGGTACGGGCGCGGAGGCCGGCGGCCGTACGGGCGGGGGTGGCGGGGGCCGTGCGGGTGCGGAGGCCGGGGTCCGTACCGACGTGCAGGCCGGGCGTGCCCCGGGCGCGGCGCCGGAGCACCGTACTGGCGAGGGGAGCGGGGCCGGCAGCGGCGCTCTGCGCGCCGGGCAGACCCTCACCGCCGCGCTCGCCCGGGAAGCCGTTCCGGCCCTGCTCGCCTGCGGACGGGCTGGCGAGGCCCGCGGCGTTCTCCGCCGACTGCCGCCGCAGGTCCGTGAGCGCGGCCGGTTCCGCTTACTGGAGGCGCAGATCCTCCTCGCCGAGGGCGACGCTCCCGCCGCGCGTGCGCTCTTCGACGCCGGGTTCGAGGTCGACGACCTGCGGGAGGGCGACGAGGTGCTGGAGGAGACCTGGTTCGCCATCGCGGAGCGGCTGCTGCCGGATGGGTCCGGTTCGGAGAGGTCCGGTTCGGACGGGAACCCGGCGGAGACCCTGCGGGCGCGGGCCCGCGCGGAGTATCCGCTGCCGCGCCGCTACGACTTCCGCATGCGGCCACAGGACTGAAATCGGCCAGGAACCGCGGATCCGGGAATGATCGGCTCCGGTCCGCGGTTCCCCGGGCATGAAGGCAGCCACGATCAACGCCTATGGCGAAACACCTCGGATCACGGAACAGCCGGAGCCCAAGGTCGGCCCGGACACCGTGCTCGTCCGCACCAAGGCCGCCGGGGTGAATCCGGTGGACTGGAAGATCACGGAGGGCTATCTCGGCCAACTCGTCTACGCCGACTTCCCGCTCGTCCCCGGCTGGGACGTCGCCGGTGTGGTGGAGAGGGTCGGGGTGTCCGTCACCGAATTCGCGCCCGGCGACGAGGTGATCGGCTACAACCGGCAGGACCATGTCCAGAACGGCACGTACGCCGAGCTGGTTCCGGCGCCCGTCCGCGTCCTCGCTCGCAAGCCCGCCTCGCTGAGCTGGCAGCAGGCCGCCGGTCTGCCACTGGCCGGACTGACGGCGTATCAGTCCCTGAGTGCCGTGCAGGTCGGCAAGAGCGACACGATCCTGGTGAACGCGGCGGCCGGGGGTGTCGGTTCGCTCGCGGTGCAGATCGCCGTTGCCCGGGGCGCGCGTGTCATCGGCACCTCCAGCGAGGCCAAGCACGACTATCTGCGGTCGCTCGGCGCCGAGCCGGTCGCCTACGGAGACGGACTCGTCGGCCGGGTGCGGTCGCTCGCACCCGAAGGGGTCGACGCCGCCTTCGACTTCGTGGGCGGTGACGCCGTGGCCGCGTCCTTGGAGTTGGTGAAGTCCCCGGCCCGGGTGGTCTCCATCGCCGATCACACGGTGGCCGAACGGGGCGGCCGCTATCTGTTCGTCCGCCCGAGCAGCGAGGACCTGACCGCGCTCGGCGAACTGGCCGACGCAGGGAAGCTCACGGTCCACGTCGAGAAGGAACTCCCGCTGGCCGAGGTCGCCGAGGCGTTCCGGATCAGCCAGGAGGGGCGCACCCGGGGGAAGATCGTCCTGCTGGTCTCCTGACGTACGCCACCCGGGGCTGCGGCGGGTCACGCACGACGGCGTGCGCCGACAGCCCCGGGCCCGGCGCGGTGTCGGGCCGGGCGATCGGCCACGGGCCGCTGTCAGACCGAGGACCCGCCCCGGTCGACGTATTCGAAGACCGAGCCGTCCGGGTGGCGGGCCACCAGATTGCGGCCCAGCGGGGTCGGCACGGGCCCGGCGATGATCTCGGCGCCCACTTCGGACAGAACGGCGCGCGCCTCGTCCACATCCTTCACGGCGATGGTGGCCGTGACCTTCCGCAGCACCTCGAGCTCCCACTCGGGGCCGCTCATCAGCAGAAAGGCGCCGACCGCGGCGACGGAGACACCGCCGCGGCCGAAGCGCACCGCCTGACTTCCCGTCAGGCGCTCATAGACGCCGACGGCATGATCGAGATCGTCGACGCAGACGCGCAGTGAAGTACCCAGGATCTCCATGGCGAACGAGCGTAGTCGCCCCCGGCCGGGGCGGGTGTCGTATCCCCGATCGCCCGGACGCCCCCGGGTTCGGTTCATGCCACCCGTACGTCGTTGCGCCAACTTCCGGGCAGCGATGGGGCATTGGCGTCGTGCCGTTCAGCGGCGGCACAGGATCTCGCCGTGCAGGACGGCGAACCAGCCGTCCTCGCGCCGTCCCCACTCGCGCCAGGCGTCCGCGATCCTCCGTAGCTCCGCCGGTGTTGCGTGGCCACCGTCCACGGCCCGGCGCGCGTACGAGGACTCGGTCGTGCGGTCCGCCCACAGGCCGCTCCACCACGCCCGCTCCTCGGGGGTCGCGAAGCACCACGCGGCCGCGGTGGACGTGATGCCGGAGAGGCCCGCCTGCCGGGCCCAGGACAGCAGATGCCGTCCCGCGGCCGGTTCGCCGCCGCTCGCCCGCGCCACCCGCTCGTACAGATCCAGCCAGGTGTCCAGGCCCGGTACGGCCGGGAACCAAGTCATCGCGCGGTAGTCCGAGTCGCGGGCCGCGATCACGCCCCCCGGCCGGCACACGCGCCGCATCTCGCGGAGGGCGGCCACCGGGTCGCCGACGTGCTGGAGCACCTGATGGGCGTGGACGACATCGAACGAGGCATCGGGAAAACCCAGCGCGTGGACGTCGGCGACCGTGAAGTCGACGGTGTCCAGCCCGCGTTCGGCCGCCACGCGGCGGGCGTCCTCCAGGACGCTGGGGGCCGCATCGACCGCGGTGACGCGGCCGGGCGCGACCAGGGCGGCCAGGTCCGCGGTGATGGTGCCGGGGCCGCAGCCCACGTCGAGCACGGAGAGCCCGGGCCGCAGCTCGCCGAGCAGATAGGCGGCCGAATTCGCGGCCGTGCGCCAGCGGTGGGAGCGGAGCACCGACTCGTGGTGCCCGTGGGTGTAGACGGCCTTCTCCGGCATGGCGGCGGTCCTCTCTCGGGCGGCGGGCTCCACTCCACCCTCTGTCGGGCGGTGGGCTCCGCTCCGCAGCCTACGCCCTGGTCTCGCATGGCGAGAGCGGCGTATCACATGTCGGACGGGAGCTCGGTGGGGCGGTAGACCGTCAGGGCCTCCACCTCCTTGTCGAGCACGAACTCCGACGGGGCGGGAGCCACCTCGCCGTCGTACGCCAGATGCGTGCCCGCGGGCAGGCCCGAGACCCGCAGAGTGGGCACCCCCGCCGCTCTGTAGACGGGGGAGTGCCGCGGGAATCCCGTCACGGCCGCGGCGAGCAGACGTGTCCGGGCGAACCGTCCGCCGTGTGCGATCCGGACGTCCAGCAGCCCGTCCGCCAGGTCGTAGCGCCGGACCGGTGCCAGTCCGACACTGCGGTAGGTCCCGTTGCCCGCGAACAGCAGCCACATGGACCGCCGTCGCCCGTTCACCTCGGCCGTCGCCGGCCGTGAGGTGCGCAGCACGTGCACGGCGCCGAGCAGCACCGCCGGCGGGCTGCCGATCCGCGGGGCCCAGCGCTCCCGCGCCCGTACGAGATCCGGGTACGAGCCGATGCTGAAGGTGTTCAGGAAGTGCACCGCCGCCGCCCCGACGGCGCCCTGTCCCCGCGGGGTCATCCTGCCCACGTCCACCCGCACCGCGCTGCCCGTCACCACCGCACCGAAGGTGTCCTCGAAGCTCTCCACCCCGAGGTCGCCCGCGAAGTGGTTGAACGTTCCGCTCGGCAGCACCGCCAGCGGGACGCCGTACCGCATCGCGACGCCCGCCGCCGCGTTCACCGTGCCGTCGCCGCCGCACACCCCGAGCGCGCCACCGCGCGCCGCGACATCGGCGGCCGCGGCCTCCAGGACCCTGGTGAGGGGGCCCGCGTCCTCCTCGTGGACGACCACCTCGGCCTTCGGCAGCGCCGCCCTCAACTGCCGCACCTGTTCGGCCAGTACGGGCGGTGCGCCTTGACCCGAACCCGGGTTGACGACCACGGTCAGCCCGTCGCCACCGGTCAGCGCGGGCGCGTCGGTACGCGGCCGGGCGGGCGGCGGGAGCTGACTGCGCGTCGGGACGAGCCCGCGCACCGCGAACGCCGCTCCCGCACCGAGCGCCACGCCCGCCACCACATCACTGGGGTAGTGCACGCCCGTGTAGACCCGGGAGAACGCGACGGAAGCGGCGACCGGCGCCAGCACCGCGCCCCACCGGCGCGACTCGAGCGCCGCGCCGACGGTGAAGGCGGCGGCGGACGCGGAGTGGCCCGAGGGGAAGGAGGTCGTGATGGGCTGCTTGGTGAGCCGCCGTACGAGAGGTACGGCGTGCAGGACCGGCCGGTCGCGGCCGAACGAGCCCTTCACCACGGTGTTGACGGTCGCCGAGGCCAGCGCGAGCGACGCGACCCCCCGCGCGGCGGCGCGACGGGAACGCGGCTGGCCCAGCGCCCACATGGCGCCCGCGATGCCGAACCAGAGACGGCCGTGGTCGGCGCTCCGGCTCAGCCGGGGAAGGACGCCGTCGGCGCCCGGCCAGTGGCGTGACGCCACACGGTGGAAGAGGAACCGGTCCACCCCGCTCGGCCACCGTTGATTCCGTCGCTTGTTCTGCGCCTGTCCGAACAGCGCGTGCCTCCTCACACTCATGCCATCGCACCCGTGCCCCGTCGACGCACGCTCTCCGTCCCCGGGGCCTCCAGCTTGGCGCGTACCCCGTCGGCCCGCCTTTCCACGGCTTGTCATCCCCGGTGGCCTTCCCGGGCCGCCCCCGTCCGTCCGAGGGTCCGGCCGTCGCCCCGACGGTCCGGGCCGCCGGACGGTCCGGACCGGCTGTGTGCGGCCCGGCCCGCCCGTGCGGTCCCGTCCGCCCGGACGGTGAGCCCGCCTCGTGCTGCGCGGGCTCATCTCCGGCGCAGTTCCCCCCTCGCCCGGCCGTCCCGTACGGCCGGGGGTGTGCGCTGCCCGCCGCGGTGCATGCGGCGGTGGCGCTCAAGCGTGCGTCGACCGGCCCAGGGCCTGCATGACCTCCTGCACGTTCCTGTACGTGTCGTGCGGCGGCAGATCGCTCACGATCTCCACCAGCCTGTCCGGTGCGTGCCGCTCCTCCAAGGTCCGAAGGAGCTGCCGTCGCTTGGCCGGGAACGGTGTACGGGCCAGATGCCGCGCCAGCTCGTAGCGGAGTGCCTCGGCGTCGCCGATCGACCCTCGTGCCGGGACCGGGCCCCGGGTGACCTCCGGGTCGTCGTCGGCGGAGGGTTCGGGGTCGTGCCACTCCTCGGCCCGGGTGGGGTGACCGGAGCGAAGCAGGCCCTGCAGCTCGTGCTTCATCTCGTCGTCCCGGTGCACATTGAGCCGGTTGCTCCCACGCTCCATGACGTCCTCTCGTCCTGATCGGTCGGTCCGGGCCGGGTGGTCGCGGACCGCCGGTCGTATCGATCCGTCGGGATCCGTGTCGGTCGTGGCAAGCGGGTACCCGACGTCCTGGCAGCAACACGGCTGCGCTGCGTGGCCGGCCCGGTCCGGTACGCGCAGGTGAGGGAAGGGAGTGGCCCTATGGCCGACCCAGGACGGCGGGGAGGCGGCGTCGACCCGGCCGCGCTCGACGAACCGCAGCTCATCAAGGAGCTCGAGACCATCCACCGCACCCGCCACGAAACTTTGATGTACGGATCCCCCGACGCGCTGGACCGGCACACCTCGCGCATGGCGGAGCTGGAGGCGGAGTATCTGCGGCGGCACCCGGACCGGTACGTGGCGTCCGGCCGGACGCGGGACGGCGCCAGGGCAAGGACCTGCACCTGAGGGGGGACCCGCGTGCGTTTGACAAACCGGGGATGTTCGTCGGGTGAGTTCGGGGGAAGGCGACTTGGCAACCCGGAATCCGGCCGAACGGCCGTGAGTTGGGGAGATGAGGGACTCCGGGCCCGGGACTTCAGGGATCCCGGGCCCAGAGTATTTCCGGGCATTGTGGACGTTTGGCAATGGTGAGCGGGGTCACTCGGTCCTGAGTCCGCGGCGTTGTCCCCCAGCGCGCGCGGGCGCTCAGGGAAGGGACAGGGCCCATGGCGTTGTTGCTCGCCCTACTCATGCCGGTCGTGATGCTCATCGTGGTCTGCGCGCTGGGCCGGTATGAGGAAGCGCTGCTGAAACCTCCGGCAGGGCTGGTCACGGCCCCACCGTCGTTCACGCCTGAAGAAGGAGGCGAGGACACATGACGGACACCTCTCAAGGCACCGGGCCCGCTCCGGGCACCGGGCCCGCCCGATCTCAGGGCACCAGGCCCACGCGCCCCGCGGAATCCGAGGCCCGGAAGACCTCGGCCGCCCCGGTGGACACCCAGGGAAACGGACACCGTACGAGCCCCCCGCAGGACGGCAAGTCCGTGGGCGTCCTCGTGAAACGGGCGTCGGAGCAACTGTCCGACCTCGTGCGCAGCGAACTCCGACTCGCCCAGGCAGAGATGGTCGCCAAGGGCAAACGGGCCGGGCGCGGCGGTGGACTCTTCGGCGGAGCGGGCCTCATGGCCCTGCTCGCCCTCCAGGCGCTGGTGGCCGGCGGCATCGCGGCCATCGCCCTGAAGCTGCCCGTCTGGGCGGCCGCGCTGATCATGGCCGGGGGTCTGCTCCTGCTGGCGGCCGGACTCGCACTCCTCGGCCGGATGGAGACCCGTAAGGTCACGCCGCTCAAACCCGAGCAGGCCATCAGCGGGGTCAAGACCGATGTCGAACGGATCAAGGAGAGGGCGCACCGATGAGTCAGACCCCCGAGGAGCTGCGCGGACAGGTCAACGAAGCCCGCGAGCGGCTCGGCGCCACGGTGGAGGAGCTCGCGGCCAAGGCGGATGTGAAGGGCAGGGCGCAGCACAAGGCGGCGGAGGTCAGGGAACGCATCCAGGCGAAGGCCGCCGAGGCCGGACAGCACGCCCGGGAGACCGCCTCGCACGCCCGTCACGCCATGCAGGACCGCACGTCGCACGCTCGCCACGCGGCCCAGGACAGGACCTCCCACGCCCGCAACACCGTGCAGGACCGCGCCTCGCACGCCGCCCACGAGGTACAGGAGAGGACCTCGCACGCCCGTCACGCGGCGCAGGGCCGTACGTCCCGCGCGGGCCACGCGGTGCACGACCGCACCCCGGACCACATCTGGTCCGCGGCGACCCGTGCCGCCAGGACCGGACAGCAGCGCCCAGTGCCGAGCGCAGTCGTCGGCGGTCTCGTGGTGCTCGCGGCGGTGGCGGCCACGCGCGGGATGCGCGGCCGTCATGCGGGGCACGCCGGCCGTCACCGCGGCTGGGGCACCCACCACGGCGGGAGGTGGTGAGCGGTGGGCAGAATGATCTACAAGGTGCTGGCCATGGTGTCCGGGATCCCGGCGGCATGGTGGCGGGCGCGATCTTCAAGCGGGTCTGGCGGCTGCTCCCCGGTCAGGACCAGCCCCCCGCCCCCACCGACGAGGACCGCAGCTGGCGCGAGGTGCTCCCCGCCGCAGCCCTGCAGGGCGCGATCTCCGCGGGGGTGCGCGCGGGGGTCAAGCGGGGCGAGGCCAGTGGTATGCGCCGACTGACGGGCACCTGGCCGGCCTGACCTCGTACTACTGCTACTGCGGTTCGGGGAAGCGGTTCCGGTCCGGGGAAGCGGTTCCGGTCGGGACGGGAGATTCCGTGTGCGTCGGGACCCGGCGCCCGGGTCCCGGTCCCGGCTCCCGACCCCGACGGGGCCCGAGCCCGCAGCCCCAGGGCCGGGAGGGAACGGACGGCGGCCCCCTCCCGGAAATCGCCCGTCGGAGTGGCGGATACCACCCGTCCGGATGCGTCCACCGCCTCTCGTGGCTACGTTGGAGGTAGTCCCGCGACCGTGGCGTTACGCCGATCGGCCGGGCAGTCGAACCGTGCTTCGGACCGGAGGCACGCCCGCGGGAGCAGCGCGCCCGCCCGGGTGTCCCTGGCCCTTCCCGGGCGCATTCCTCAGCTCCCGCGGTGAACAGAACCGCGTAAGGGGAGCTGTTCTCATGACGACCGTACGAGCACGGGGCAAGGCCCAGGCCAAGCGCCCCTCAGCCAAGCACCCGCATGACGACGCCCCCGACACCACCGCCGAGTTCCAGGTCCTCGCCGACCTCCCCGACGGCCCGGAGAAGGAGGCCTTGCGGCAGCAGGTCGTCCAGGCATGGATACCGATGGCTGAGCGGCTGGCCCGGCAGTTCCGCAACCGCGGGGAGTCCCTCGAGGACCTCGAGCAGGTGGCAGCGCTCGGCCTGGTGAAGGCCGTGATCCGTTACGACCCGGCGCGCGGCACCGCGTTCGAGAGCTTCGCCGTCCCGACCGTCGTCGGCGAGGTCAAGCGGCACTTCCGGGACCACATGTGGGGCCTCCACGTACCCCGCCGGGTCCAGGAGCTGCGCAACCGCGTACGGACCGCCCACCGCGAACTCTCCCACTCACTCGACGGACGCGGACCGGGCGTCCACGACATAGCCGAGCACACGGGGCTCACCGAGCAGGAGGTCCGGGTGGGCCTGGAGGCCCTGGACAGCTACACCCCGCTCTCGCTCGACGCCGAGCTGCCCGGCTCGGAGGACGGCTACGCGCTGCTCGACACCCTCGGTGACCAGGACGCGGGCTACGACCTGGTGATAGACCGCGAGGCGCTGAAGCCGAAGCTGAGCAAACTGCCCGAACGGGAGCGGCAGATCCTCTACATGCGGTTCTTCTGCGACATGACGCAGAGCTGCATCGCCGAGCAGCTGGGCATCTCCCAGATGCACGTCTCCCGCCTCATCAACCGTACGTGTGCCTCGCTCTGCGACCAGGTGATGGCCGACGCGAACTGACGCCCCGCCGTGGTGTTCCCGGCCGCGCACCCCGGCGCGCGGCAAGCAGCCGTTCCTCTTCCGCGGGTGAGCGGTCCTCCCGATGACCGTTGTCCCGTTGCCGGTCGCGAGCGATCTGCGAGGGTGGAGGTCCGGGCCCTGCGGCGGACGGCGCCGGGCGCGGATCGACACCGGCGGAGGTGGGCGATGGAGCGGACCGCACCCGTGGCGCGCGGCCCGGCGCCGTTCGGGCCGCCGGCGTACGAGCCCGGCCTGCCGGTCCTGCCGGAGCTGGCCGAACTGCTCGCCGGGGCCGCCTGCACCGAGGCCCCCGAGCCCGTCGGCGGCGGGTCCGCCCTGCGCGACGCGGCGTGCGCCTACTGGTCGAGGCGCGGCCTGCCGACCGATCCCGCGCACGTCGCCGCGGCCCCGGGCGCCGAGTCGCTGCTCCTCGCCCTGCTCGCCGCGACCGGCGGGGACGTCCTGCTGCCGCGGCCCTGCGCCGCCTGGTACGTCCCGCAGACCCGGATCCTCGACCGGCACGCCTACCACGCCCCGATCCCCGCCGAATGCGGCGGCGTGCCCGACCCGTTCGCGCTGCTGGAGACCGTGCGGCGGGTGCGGCGCGAGGGTGGCGACCTGCGGGTGCTCCTGCTGTCCGTGGCGGACGACCCCACCGGGACGATCGCGCCGCCCGAGCTGATGCACGAGGTCTGCGAGGCCGCGCTGGAGGAGGACCTGCTGATCGTCAGCGACGAGACGTACCGGGACACCGCGCACGAGGCGGACGGGGCGGTGCTGCTGAGCCCCGCGGAGATGCTCCCCGACGACGTCGTCGTGCTCTGCGATCTGGGCGCGTCCCTCGTACCGGCGGCCTGGCCCTCGGGGATCGCACGGTTTCCGCACACCCCTCGTGGCTCTCAACTGCACGCCGCGACGCTCGACGCGCTGTCCGGCCTGCGCGCCGTGCTCGCCGGGCCCGTCGCGGTGGCCGTGACTCACGCACTCGGCGAGCCGGTTCCGGTCACCGGCCGCCGGGCCGCGGCCCGCCGCCTGCAGGCCGTCCTCGCCGCGGCCCTGCACCGCACCGTCACGGCCGGCGGCGTGCTGGCCCGACCGCCCCGCGCGGGCAGCCATCTCTATGCCGATCTGGACCCGCTGCGCTCCGCCCTCTCCGGGCGCGGCATCACCGACTCCGTCGAGCTCGAGGACCATCTGACCCGCCGCGTCGGCGCCCCCGTGCCGGGCGGGCACCGCTTCGGGGACGGCCCGGACGGCCTCAGGGTCCGCCTTTCGACCGCTCCCCTCCTCGGTTCCACCGACGAGCAGCGGATGCGGACCCTCACCGCCCCGGCCCCTCTCGAATTGCCGCATGTCGAGGAGGCATTGAGGCTGTTCGGATCGGCACTCGCTGAACTGGACGGAGGTCCGCGATGACGGAACGGACCGAGCGCTCCCTCTCGGGAGCCCCGGGACGCACCGGGAGGACCGGTGCGTCCGGCGCGGGGCCCCTGCCGGGCGCGGACTCCGGCACAGCCTCGGGTGCGGGCTCCGCCACAGGATCGGGTGCGGATTCCGTCACCGGATCGGGCGTGGGCTCGGCCACCGGATCGGGCGCGGGCTCGGCCACGGGACCCGGCTCGGGCTCCGTCACCCACCCCGCACCGCGTACGCCCGGCGAGGTCCGCCTGTGGCCCCGGTCCTTCGCCGGACGGTTGACCGACCCGCTGCCCGGCGTACGCGACTTCGCCCGCATGGCGCGCGAGGGCGGGCTGCGGCCGCCGGGTGCCGAGGCGAGACGCGACATCCCCCGCATCCCCGTCGCGCCCGCGCCGCTGCCGGCGGCCGGGCCGGACACGGTCGCCGTCACCTGGGCGGGACACGCCAGTTGGGTGCTGCGGATCGGCGGCCTCACCGTCCTCACCGATCCCGTGTGGTCCCGCCGCATCCTCGGCACCCCCGCGCGCATCACGCCCGTCGGCGTCCGCTGGGAGGACCTTCCGCGGGTCGACGCGGTCGTCATCAGCCACAACCACTACGACCACCTCGACGTGCCCACCCTCAAGCGGCTCCCGCGCGACACGCACCTGCTCGTACCGGCGGGACTCGGTGCCTGGTGCCGGCGCCGCCGCTTCACCCGTGTCACCGAACTCGACTGGTGGGAGGCGGTGGAGCTGCCGTCCGGAGGCGGCGGTGTGCGGTTCGACTTCGTACCCGCCCACCATTGGAGCAAGCGGACGCTGACCGACACCTGCCGGTCCCTCTGGGGCGGCTGGGTGGTCACCGACGTCCGGGGACGGCGCGTCTACTTCGCGGGCGACACCGGTTACGGCCACTGGTTCGGCGAGATCGGGCGCCGCCTCCCCGGCATCGATCTGGCCCTGATGCCCATCGGGGCCTACGACCCGGGCTGGATCCACCGTGCGGTGCACACCGACCCCGAGGAGGCCGTCCTGGCGTGCCGGGACGTCGGCGCTCACGCCATGGCGCCCATGCACTGGGGGACGTTCCTGCTGTCGGCCGAGGCGCCCCTCGAACCGCTCACTCGCGTACGCGCGGCCTGGGAGGCGGCGGGGCGGCCGCGGGAGGACCTCTGGGACCTGCCGATCGGCGGCTCGCGCGTGCTCGATGACTGATACTGCCCGGTGACGGACGGATGCGCGCGCCTGCGGGTGGCCGACGACGCCGCGCCCGCTTCCGTACGGTCCGCCCCGTACCGCCGTATCCGGTAACCCTGGCCCGACCGCCTCGGCCCACTCGGCCCCACGCGCCTCGCTCAGCCCTTTCCGGCCCGGCGACGTCGGACGCCGCCACACCGCCGGCACCGCCCTGAGCAGCAGAGCCCCACCTCCTCGGCCATGTCCGCGAAGGGCCCGGTGTCGCCCGCGAAGTACGTCCGGGCCTCGCCGTGCACGACGTAGCCGAGCGCGGGGGACCGGCGCGGTCCGTACGGGAGTCTGCGACCGTCGTGGGCGGCCCGCACGGCGCGGATCACCACGTCGCCGACCACGATCTCGTCGCCCGGCTCCACCGCGGTGAGCCGCGGCCCGGCGCGCCACAGCCGCCGCAGGCGCGGCACCGCGCGCTGTGCGCCGTACGGCAGGACGAGCCGGGTGCCGGGACGGGCCCACCGTCGTGACCGGACCGGCCGGTCCGCCGGGGGCCCGGCGGCGGTGTCGATGCTGCGGTGGCCCGCCGCCTCCGGTACCCGCCGATCAGGCTCGCCGGGGCCGACCGGAACCCACCGGGGAGGGACCCGGGCGGGCGGGAATGCGAGCAGGCCGAAGATCGTTGTCCGGAACAGCAACTGTCCGACGACAGAAGGATCGACCTCTCGTGAGCAAGGTCCCCCAGATCCCCCTCAACAACGGCGTCCGTATGCCCCAGATCGGCTTCGGTGTCTGGCAGGTGCCGGACAACGAGGCGGAGCGTGTGGTGAGCAGTGCGCTGGACGCGGGCTACCGCAGCATCGACACCGCCGCCGCCTACGAGAACGAGGAGGGCACCGGCAAGGCCATCGCCGCCTCGGGCCTTCCCCGCGCGGAGCTGTTCGTCACCACCAAGCTGTGGAACAGCGCGTCCGAAACCTGGACGCGCGACAACGTCCTGCGCGAGTTCGACGCCTCCCTCGCCCGGCTGAGCCTGGACTACCTGGACCTCTACCTCGTCCATTGGCCGCGCCCGGTGCGCGACGACTACCTCGACATCCTCCGGGCCTTCGACGAGATCAACAAGAGCGGCAGAGCCAGGGCCATCGGTGTCTCCAACTTCAAGCCCCCGCACCTGCGCCGGGTCATCGACGAGACAGGGATCGTCCCCGCGGTCAACCAGATCGAGTTGCACCCCTATCTGCAGCAGGCCGAGACCCGCGCCTTCCACGCCGAGCACGACATCGTGACCGAGGCGTGGTCCCCCCTGGGCCAGGGCAAGGGGCTCCTCGAGGACCCGGTCATCGCCGGGCTCGCGCGCAAGTACGGCCGTACGCCGGCGCAGATCGTCCTCCGCTGGCATCTGCAGACCGGGAACGTCGCGATCCCCAAGTCGGTCAACCCGACCCGGATCCGCGAGAACATCGACATCTTCGGCTTCGAGCTCGACGCCGACGACCTCGCCTCCGTCGCGGGTCTGAACAGCGGGACGCGTCTGGGCCCCGACCCCGACGCCTTCGACTGGCAGTGATCACACCGACAGCGGTCCGCGCCGACTGCGGGAACAGCGGAAAACCGCCGAAAAGCCGACGGAAAGCCGCCGGAAACCGCCGAAAACCACGGTAACCAGCGGAAGAAACAGCGGGAAACCGCGAGAGCACAACGCAGGGTGCGCCCGGTTCGTACCGGGCGGCACCCTGCGTCCCGGCCTCTCCGCCCCTACAGCGGGACGACGTTGAGCGCCCGCAGCTCGCCTCCCGTCCCCTTGGTCAGCTCGTACGACACGTGCTGATCCTTGATCAGGATCTCGATGACATTGAGTGCGGTCTCGTCCACGGCGACATCGGGGCTCCCATCGTCCGGAGCGAGGTAGCCGAAACCTCGGTCGGCGTCGTAGAACTTCACCGTTCCTGTGGGCATCGCTTCACCCTTCCCCTGGCCCGTCCGCCGGCCGCGGGGTGGCTGCCGGCCGGACACCGCGGTGGCGGCGCGATACCCGTGTCCCCCCTCGTGCGGGAACGGAATCCCGGTCCCCCGCCCACAGCACCCGGATGAACGAATCCGGTGAAGATTGTGGCGTGTGCTGCCAATCCGCGTACGCTCCGGCTCCGAATGATCTGCGGAGCCTGCCGTCGAGCGGGCCTGCCCGCAGGGAAGAACGGGCGGCGACGGCCGCCCCGCAAGGGGAGGGAACATGGCGCCCGCTGATCTCCGCAGCCATCCGAGGCCCGGTCCTGCCGGGCCGGACCTGCAGGAGTTGCTCGGCATGGTGGCACGCGGCGACCAGGAGGCGTTCAGCCGCCTCTATGACGCCATATCAGGTCCGGTGCTCGGTCTGGTCCGCAGCGTCCTGCGGGATCCGGCACAGTCCGAGGAGGTCGCGCAGGAGGTGCTGGTGGAGATCTGGCGCACCGCGGCCCGCTACCGGCCGGACCGGGGAGGCGCCATGGCGTGGGTGCTCACCCTCGCCCACCGCCGCGCGGTCGACCGCGTACGGGCGGCGCAGGCGGCGGCCGACCGCGAGCAGCGGGCGGCGCAGCTGAACAGGACACCTGCCTTCGACGAGGTGACCGAGCAGGTCGAGGCCCGGCTGGAGCGGGAGCAGGTGCGCCGCTGCCTCCGCACCCTCACCGAACTGCAGCGGCAGTCGGTCACCCTCGCCTACTACCGCGGCCTGACCTATCGCGAGGTCGCCGAATTGCTGTCCCTTCCCCTGGGCACCGTGAAGACCCGCTTGCGCGACGGCCTCATCCGTCTGCGCGACTGCCTGGGGGTGAGCGCGTGAACGCCCCGGATCTGCACCTGCTGACCGGCGCCTACGCCATGGACGCGCTGCCCGAGGGCGAGCGCGCCGAGTTCGAACGCCACCTGGCCGAATGCCCCTCCTGCGACCAGGAGGTGCGCGAACTGACCAGCACCGCGGCCCGGTTGGGCCTGGCCGTGTCGCTGGTGCCGCCGCCCGGAATGAAGGACCGGGTGATGACGGGCGCCGCCGCCGTACGCCAGGAGCCCCCGCGGATCCCCGGACGGCAACAGATGCCGTCACCGCCTCAGTCGCCCGCGCAGTCCTGGTCCGGCGGACACGGGCGGCGCCGTACGCGCCCCGCCCCTCGCTATGCGCTCGCCGCGTGCCTGGCGGCGGCCGCGGTGCTCGGCGGAACGGTCGCCGTCGTGCAGTACGGCGACGCGCGGGAGGCGCGGCAGATCGCCCAGGACGCCCGCAAGGAGGCCCGCGAGAAGACCCGGCAGACCCGGGACTCCGAGCGCCGAACCGAGGAACTGGCCCGGGTGCTGGCCGCTCCTGACGCATCCGCGGGCACCGGCAGGCTCAAGAGTGGCGGGACCGTCACGGTCGTCGTCTCCCGCGAGGAGGACAAGGCGGCGTTCCTGATGGGACACATGCCCAAGCCGCCGTCGGGGAAGGTCTACCAGCTGTGGTTCGACGACCATGGCTCGATGCGCCCCGCGGGCCTGCTGGATGCCTCGAAGGACACGGCCGCGACACTGCTGCACGGCTCCGTGGGCGGGGCCACCGGCATGGGCATCACCCTGGAACCGGCCGGCGGTTCGAAGCAACCGACCACCGAGCCGCTGGCCCTGATGGATCTTCCGCCCGCGCGCAGGACCTAGGAGCACGGCCCACGCGCGTGTCGGTCGCCCTGCTCACCTCCGATCTCCGGCTGCACGACAACCCGGAGCTACGCTCCGCGCTGCGCCACTCCGACAGCGTGGTGCCGCTGTTCGTCGCCGACGCGGGGGTGCGCGAGGCACGGCCGACGTACCCAACGGGCGTGCCTTTCTCGCCGACTGCCCGGCCGACCTTGACGCGGGGCTGCGCAGACGCGGCGGCCGCCTCGTGGTGCGTACGGGCGATGTGGTCGAGCAGGTGAGCCGGGTGGCGTACGAGTCCGGGGCGCGCCGGGTGCACATCGCGCGTGGGGCCACCGGCTACGCCCAGCGCCGCCAGGAGCGGCTGCGCACCGCGCTCGCGGAGGAGCGGTGCGCGCTGCACATCCACGACCGGTGAACACCGCGCTCTCTCCGGAAGCCGTAAGACCCGGTGACGCCGATCGCTTCTCCGCGTTCGGGCCGTATCTCGAGCGCTGGGTGCGTACGGTGCCGCGCGATCCGATGGGCGCCGCGCATCGTTCGGGTGCCGGACCACATCGGCTCGGACGACCTGCCGGCGCGCAGCGATGTGCAGGGGTGCTCCGCGGGCGGTGTCGAGCGGCGGTGCTCTGCGGGTGACGCTGAGGGCGGTGTTCAGTGGCGGGTGTTCAGTGGCGGGTGTTCAGCGCCGAGTGTTCAGGCCGCGTCCCCCGGCCGCGTCAGCAGAAGCTGCTGCACGTCCAGTCGCTGCGACCTGAAGTCCGCTTCCGTACAGGCCAGATGGAAGGTCCACATGCGCCGGAAGGTCTCGTCGAGTCCGATGGACGCCAGCTCCCCGGCCGTCCGCTCGACGAAACGCTCCCGCCACAGCCGCAGGGTCTCGGCGTAGTGCGCGCCGAACCCTTCGCGCGCGGCGATGCCCAGGCCCGTGTACGCGCCGGTGACCTGCTCGATCGCCTCGACCGAAGGGATCTGGCCGCCCGGGAGGGCATACGTGCGGACCCAGGAGGGCGTCGAGCGGCAGGCGGTGAGCCGGTCGTGGGGCATGGTGACCGTCTGCAGCGCGATCCGGCCCCCGGGCGCGAGCATCCGGTCCAGCAGCGTGAAGTACAGCGGCCAGTTCTCCTCGCCGACGGACTCGATCATCTCCACACTGACGATTGCGTCGAAGGTGCCCAGGAGCCGCCGGAAATCGCGCTGGATGACGGTTGCGCGTTCCGCCATGCCCGCTTGCGCGATGCGCCACCGGGCGGGCTCCAGCTCCTCCCTGGACGCGGTCACCGTCAGGACGCGGGCGCCGCGCGCGGCGGCGCGTATGGCCAACTCGCCCCAGCCGGTGCCGATTTCCAGCAGCTGGGTGCCCGGCCCCACGGCGGCCAGGTCCAGCAGCCGATCGATCTTGTAGTGCTGAGCGGCGGGCAGCGTGGCGTGGTCCGCGGGAAAGCCGGGGAAGACGGCGGAGGAGTACGTCATCGTCCGGTCGAGGAATCCGGCGAACAGTTCCTTCGGCAGTTCGCGGCCCGGCAATTCGTGGCGCCGTGCGCTCTCCTGCGGGCGGGCGCTCGCCGGGTCCTGCGGACTCGGAGGACGTGGCGGATTCGCCGGGTTCAGCGGGTTCGGCGCCGCACGCCGGCCGCGCAGACGCCGGTGTCGCCGCATCGGCGTCTGCGGCGCCTCGGCATTGAACTCACCCCCCAGCTCGGCGAGTTCGGCCAGCACGGCCACGAGGTCGTCGGTGTCCCACTCGCGCGCCATGTACGACTCTCCTAACCCGAGCGGGCCGCGGGCCCCGATCCGGCGGAAGAAGGCGCCCATGTCGTACACCTGAAGCGTCGGGCCCGTGGCGCCGATGACCTCTCCCGGACCGAACCGCACCCGCAGCGGCAGCCGGGCCGCCGCGCCGCGGACGGCCTTCTCGGCCGCCAGGGCGCGGGCGCGGGAGCAGTCCGGCACCTTTGCCACATCGGGCCAGCGCCGCGGGTCGACGGCCGTGGCCACCGTCTCGTCCATCAGGGCCGCCGGATGCCTTCCCACCGTCATACCGTCCCCTCTCGCAGCTGCCGGGAGCTCGTGCCCCACGGTCGCTATTCGGAGCCGGGGCGGTGGGGGATTGGTGCGGATCGGCAGGAATCCGGTCCGGGTTTCCCGGGGCTTCCCCCGGATCTCGGCCGGGGTTGCCGGGAGCGTCGGCAGAGCACGGCACCTCGGACTGCCCGCGGCGTCGGGGAAGCCCCGGCCGTCGGGAGAGCCCGGGACGGAATGAAAGCCCGGAACGGGATGAGAGTCCGGGACCGAATCAAAGCCGGGAACGGGATGAGAGCCCGGGACCGAATGAAAGCCCCGTCCCCCACGGGCTTGCCGCGGCTCTCGTGGACCTCATCCAGAGGTGGAGCCCACCCCGTGCTCGGAAGCGATCTGCTCGATCCGGTGGGCCAGTTCGAGGTCCAGCTCGGTCACCTTTCCACCCGCGCTGTGGGTGCTGGAGGTGGCGGTGAGCCTGTTGTACGAGAGCGTCAGATCCGCGTGGTGGTTCAGCGCGTCCTGGACGCGGGCGATCTGCCCCACCATGGCCGCCGCCGCGAGATGTCCCTCGAAGGTGTAGGTCCGCTCGATCCGGTCGTCATTCAGCGACCAGCCGGGGAGCTCGGCGAGCGCGTCCTCGATCTCCTTGTGCGCCAGCGGTTCCGGTGCCATGTCTGCTGCCTTCCGTCACTGGTTCCGTTCGGGGTGCCGTATGCGTACTCCCAGCCTGCCACCGGACGGGGTCGGTTTCGCGCCAATGTGTCTCCGGTGCGGAACGTGCGCTTTCCGCTGCCCGGGGCGGCTCATAAGCTCCTGCGCCGTACCCGACCATTACCGGCGAGTAGCAGGGGAACGTGACATGGAACGCAATCAGAGCACCAGACGCACGTTCGTCACCGGCGCTGCTGCCGCGGCAGGCGGGGCCCTGGCCCTCGGGGGGACCGTCTCCACCGGACGGGCCGAGGCCGCTTCACGCTCCGGAACCCGGTCCGGAGCGGCGGCCGGGCCCACCGTCGCCGTCCTCGGCGGAGGCGTGGCCGGTCTGACAGCCGCCCACGAGCTGGCCGAACGCGGCTTCGCGGTGACCGTCCACGAGAAGAAGGCACTCGGCGGCAAGGCCCGCAGCATGGACGTGCCGGACAGCGCCACCGGCGGCCGCAAGCCGCTGCCCGGCGAGCACGGCTTCCGCTTCATCCCGGGCTTCTACCTCAACCTCCCCGACACGCTGCGCCGCATCCCTTTCCCCGGCAATCCCAATGGCTGCCACGACAACCTGGTCTCATCCACCGAGCTGCTGTTCGCCCGTACGGGACGCGAGGACATCAGGCTTCCCTTCGCCACGCTCGGCACCCCGCCCGGCCCGATGACACCCGACGAGCTGGTCCGCATGATCCGGGGACTGCTGATCACCGCGTGCAGACTGCCCGTTCACGAGGCCCTGTAC
Source organism: Streptomyces sp. NPDC051776 (assembly GCF_040681345.1). Lineage (NCBI taxonomy): Bacteria > Bacillati > Actinomycetota > Actinomycetes > Kitasatosporales > Streptomycetaceae > Streptomyces > Streptomyces sp. NPDC051776. Next base: position 235,832 of record NZ_JBFAYQ010000003.1, read on the forward strand.
TTCGCGAACCGGGTACTCGTCTTCCTGACGAGCTGCGAACGGAGGCGGCTGGAGACGTGGGAGCGCACGCCCTGGTGGGAGTTCATCAGGGCCGAGCGGATGTCGCCCGAGTACCAGCGGCTGCTTGCCATCGGCATCACCCGCAACATCGTCGCCACCAAGGCCGAGGTGGCCAGCACCAAGACCGTCGCCAATTGCCTCGAGGCGTTCCTGTTCAACATCCTGGGCCGCGGAGCCGACGGCGAGCCGGACCGTGTGCTCAACGCTCCCACCAACGAGGCGTGGATCGACCCCTGGGTGGGCCATCTCCGCAGTCTCGGAGTCCGGTTCGAGATCGGCTCCGCGGTCGTCGACCTGCCGTACGCGGACGGGCGCGTCACCGGAGCGGTCGTCCAGGATCCGGACGGAACCCGGCGCACCGTCACCGCCGACCACTACGTCTGCGCGATGCCCGTCGAGCACGCCCGAAAGACCTGGGGACCCGCGCTACGGGCCGCCGATCCCGCGCTGAGCCGCGCCGACGCGCTCGAGACCGACTGGATGACGGGCATTCAGTTCTATCTCACGGAGCCGACGCCCGTCGTCCACGGCCACATCAACCATCTCGACTCGCCCTGGGCCCTGACCTCCGTCGGCCAGGCCCAGTACTGGAAGGGCCGGCACATCCCCGCCGAGTACGGGGACGGACGCGTTCGCGAGTGCTTCTCCGTTGACATCTCCGAATGGGACCGGCCCGGCATCCTCTATGGGAAGACGGCCAAGCAGTGCACGCGCGACGAGGTCGCGCGCGAGGTATGGGCCCAGCTCAAGGCGGCGCTCAACGACACCGGCCGCACCGTGCTGCGGGACAGCGTCCTCCACTCCTGGTTCCTCGACCCGGCCGTCGACGGAATCGGCACACCCGAGCCGCACAACGACGAACAGCTGCTCATCCACCCCACCGGCACATGGTTCGACCGCCCCGGCTCCCGCACGAAGGTCCCGAACCTCTTCCTGGCCGGCGACTACGTTGCCGTCGACATCGACCTGGCCACGATGGAGGGCGCCAACGCCTCCGGGCGCCAGGCGGTCAACGCGCTGCTGGACGCGGTGGGTTCGGCCGCGCCGCGGTGCGAGGTGAAACCGCTCTACCGCGCCCCGGAGTTCGAGGAACTCAAACGCCACGACGCCTTCCGCCACCGACTCGGGCTGCCGAACGTGTTCGACCTGGGCTGACCCCGCCCCATGCCCACTGCGATCCCGGAACACCGGCTTCGGGTGAATCCGCCGCCCTTTTCTGATTACCGCGGAGTAGCCGACCGAAGGGGCAACCATGGGGGTGGCGCACCGACGAAAGTTGTTTCCTCCAAGGAATCCGTAAGCGTGCGCTGCGGAGAGACCAGATCTTGAAGAAAGAAACCGGGAAGGGGGAATAGGGTCCGGTCCGCCGAGGTTCTGTAGTCCAGTTATCGGTACGTGCTCACCGCCTCATGCATCCCGGCTGGGCGGGGGCGAGTTCATCGAGAGGACTGCACATGTTGGCATTGACCTATGCGGGATACGGAGATCCGTCGGTTCTTGACGTCACGACCAGGCCCGAACCTCACGCCGGACCCGGACAGGTGCGGATCGCGGTGCGTGTGGCCGGGGTCAATCCGGTCGACTGGAAGATCCGGGCCGGGCAGATGAAGGAATGGATCACGACTCGCTTCCCAGCCATACCGGGAAGCGACGCGGCCGGCGTCGTGGATGAGGTCGGCGAGGGTGTCGAGGGCGTCAAGGTCGGGGACGAGGTGTTCGGTTCCGGAGCAGATGCGTCGGCAGAGTTCGCCGTGCTGGACGAGTTCGCCCTCAAGCCCGCCTCGTTGAGCTGGGAGCAGGCAGGTGGTCTGGCGGCGGTCGCGGAGACGGCGTTGCGGACCCTGGAACTGCTTCGTCCGTCCGCCGGGCAGACGCTTCTGATCGAAGGTGCGGCAGGCGGGGTGGGCAGCGCAGCGGCGCAGTTCGCCCTTGCCGACGGAGTCCGTGTCATCGGCACGGCAAGTGAGCAGAACCATGAATTCCTGCGCGATCTCGGTGTGGTGCCGACGGTTTACGGCCCGGGGCTGAAGGAGCGGGTGGACGCGCTGGCACCCGAGGGTGTCGACGTGGTTCTCGATACCGCGGGCCTGGGGTCATTGAAGGAGCTCATCGAGATCGCCGAGTCCGCCGAGTCGGTGGTTTCCATCGCCGATTTCTCGGCCCCGGAACACGGGGCCCGGCTGAGTGTCGGAATTACCGATCCCCGAGCGTTCCACGCCCTGGAAAAGGCCGCCCGACTTGCGGACGAGGGGAAGTTCACCGTCCCCATCGACTCCGAATTCGCGCTCGCTGACGCGGCGAAGGCTCATGAACGCAGCCAGGGCGGACACGTGAGAGGAAAGATTGTTCTCAAGGTTGCCTGACTGTTTGACTGTTCCCTCTGATCACCACCGGCCGTCCGTTGTGGCGGTCGGCTGGTGGTGTCCCGACCCGCGGCGTTCATGGTCCGAGGTCCGCCGGAGTGCGCCGATGCCGCCGAGGCGGGAGATATCCCGGGCGTCAGGCGCGGTACAGCGCGTCGACCTCGGCCTCGTACGCCTTCTCGATGGCCCGCCGCTTCAGCTTCAGTGAGGGCGTCAGCAGCCCGTGCTCCTCGGAGAACTGCCCGGCCAGGATCCGGAAGGTGCGGATCGACTCGGCCTGCGAGACGAGCGTGTTCGCGGCGACGACGGCACGCCGGATCTCCGTCTCCAGATCCGGATCCCGTACGAGTTCCGCGGGCTTCAGCTTGGGCTTGCCCCGCATCGTCAGCCAGTGCTCGACGGAGTCCGGGTCGAGGGTCACGAGCGCGGCGATGTACGGCCGGTCGTTCCCGACCACGATGCACTGGCCGACCAGCGGATGGGCCCGGACGCGCTCCTCCAGCGGAATGGGCGACACGCTCTTGCCGCCCGAGGTCACCAGGATCTCCTTCTTCCGCCCGGTGATGGTGAGGTAGCCGTCCTCGTCCAGTGCGCCGAGATCGCCGGTGGCCAGCCAGCCGTCCCGCAGGACCGCCTCGGTCGCCTTCGGGTCGTTGAGATATCCGGCGAAGACCTGACCGCCGTGGATCCACACCTCGCCGTCGTCCGCGATGTGCACGGTCGTACCGGGGATGGGCTGGCCCACGGTGCCGTACCGCGTGCGCTTGGGCGGATTGGCGGTGGCGGCGGCGGTCGACTCGGTGAGCCCGTAGCCCTCGTAGACGGTCACGCCCGCACCCGCGAAGAACAGCCCGAGCCGGCGGTCCATGGCCGAGCCGCCCGACATCGCCGTCCGGATCCGGCCGCCCATCGCCTCGCGCACCTTGCTGTACACGAGCTTCTCGAAGAGGCCGTGCTGCACCCGGAGACCGGCGCTGGGGCCGTGCCCGGTGCCGAAGTCACGATTCTCCTGAGCTTCTGCGTACCGCACGGCGACGTCGGCGGCCTTGTCGAACGGGCCGGCCTTGCCCTCGGCCTCGGCCTTGCGCCGTGCCGCGTTGAAGACCTTCTCGAAAACGTACGGCACGGCCAGGATGAAGGTGGGCTTGAAAGCGGCGAGGTCGGGCAGGAGCTCGGCGGCGCTGAGGTTCGGCTGGTGGCCCAGCTTCACCCCGCCGCGTATCGCGGTCACCTGCACCATGCGGCCGAAGACGTGGGCCAGGGGGAGGAAGAGGAGGGTGGACGCCTCATCGCCGGGCCTGGAGTGGAAGACCGGCTCCCAGCGCTCGATGAGGGTGTCGCACTCGAACATGAAGTTCGCGTGGGTGATCACACAGCCCTTGGGGCGGCCGGTGGTGCCGGAGGTGTAGATGACCGTGGCGGTGGAATCCGGGGTCACGGCGAGCCTGTGCCGGTGAACAGTTTCGTCGTCGATGCGGGCGCCGGCGGCCTTCAGTTCGCCGATCGCGTCCGCGTCGAGCTGCCACAGCCTGCGGAGCTGGGGCAGCCGGTCTATCACCGAGCCGATCGTCATCGCGTGGTCCTCTTGCTCCACCAGCACCGAGGAGACACCCGCGTCATGGAGCATCCAGAACGCCTGCTCGGCGGACGAGGTCGGATAGACCGGGACGGACTGGGCGCCGACCGTCCAGAGGGCGAAGTCGAAGAGCGTCCACTCGTAGCGCGTACGGCACATGATGGCCACACGGTCGTTGAACCGGACCCCCTGGGCGAGCAGCCCCTTGGCGATGGCGAGAACCTCGTCGCGGAACTCGGCCGCCGTCACGTCCTGCCAGACATCGTCGACCTTACGGCCGAGAGCCACCCGGTCCGGGTCCTCTGCGGCATGGTCGAAGACGGCATCGGCCAGACCTCCGGTCCGGTCGGCCGCCACCACGGGAGGGGACATGAACTCGCGCAATACCTGCTCCTCAGCGTGCGTCGCACAGCGCGGTGACCGTACCTGATGAATCCCCCGGAAGGGAGACCTGTTTCACACTGGGGATTCGATACATAAAGGCTGGTCAGCGTGTGATGTGCGGTCCACGCAGGGAGATTGGCAACTCCGTCCGACCGGTGAGTAGGGGCCGGTGGCCGGAAATCTCCACTGAATCCGCGCCCGGCAGTCACGTGCGCATTACACGGAACGGCATTTTTCCCGGCTCGTCCGGGTGCGGGACTTCGGATTCCGCTTTCGCCCGGTGCGTCCCTCTCGGGGAGCTTGGGACGGGGCGGATTGTGGCCATCCTCCTAGACGACAGGGCCCGTTGACGGGTTGCCTCCAGTGCTGCGGTTTTTCCGCCGACCCGTGACGGCGCTTCCGGATGGCCGCTTCCCGGTGCGGGGCGACGCCCGTGGTGCCCGGGCCCGTACGGGACGACGTCCGTCCTGCCCGGGCCCGTACGGCACGACGTCCGTCCTCCCCGGGCCCGAACGGGACGACGCCCGTGGTGCCAGGGCCCGGTGCGGACGGAGTCCGTGGTGCCAGGGCCCGGTGCGGGATGCTCCTGCACCGGGCCTGGCGTGATCATGCTCTCGGCAGGCGTACCCGGCCCTCCCCACGCCCGCGCACCGGCCGGACCGACATCGCCCGTCAGGAGCCGCCGGACCGGCGGTCGAGCGGCAGCCGGAGCACCGTGGAACCCGGGACCGGCGCGTTGGCCTCGCGTACGCGGGCGAGTTCCTCGTCGGAGAGCGCCCGGCCGTAGACGCGGACCTCGTCCAGCGCTCCGGTCAACCAGCCCCGGCTGTCGGCCTTCTGGCCCAGGTGGACACCGAAGGTCGAACCCCGGCTCACCGTCCCCGGCACGTCCGGGGCTGCCGTCTCCGCCCCGTCCACCGCCAGCCGGAGCCGGCCGTCCGAGCGGCGCAGCGCCAAATGGTGCCACTGGCCGTCGTTGTACGGCCGGGTGGCCCGTACGGACGCGGTCGCGGCGGGCGCGGAGCCGTTCACTGTGGTGATGAGTGCGGTGACCCGGCCACGGTCGGGCTCCCCGCGCACCCACACCTGCGGATTCCTGGCCCCGACCCCGCCCATCCACAGGAACGGCTGGTCGCCGGAGGCCGCGTCGTAGCGGAACCACAGGCTCGCGGTGAAGTCCCGCGATCCGAGCGGCAGCGCGTTGCGGAACGGCAGCCGGACGGCGTCGTCCCGGCCGTCGAAGGACAGGGCCTTCCCGAAGCGGCCGTCCGTCACCGCCGCGCCGCCGAGCACCGACGCGCCGCGGGCGAACGGCGCCAGGTCCGGTGTCGTCGGATCGGGCTCGCGCCGTGGTCCCAGCCAGTCTTCGGTGAACCGCGCGAAGCGGATCTCGTCGCGTGCGTCGACGGCCCCGCCCTCGTACATCAGCCCCACCTCGTGGTCCGAGAGGGCGACCATGTCGGAGTAGCCGGACCAGTCGGTGGTCACGGTCGCGCCGCGGTCGACGCCCTCCCAGGTACGTCCGTCGTCGTAGGAGGAGCGGACCGTCATCGTGCGGCGCCGGTCGGGGTCGGCCGGGGCGGAGTACAGCAGCCGCCCGCGTCCCTCGTGCGGGCCGGGCATGCGCAGGAGGGAGGCCTGCACCATGGGGGAGTAGAGGTCGGGGAGGGCACGGAAGGGGGCGGCGAAGCTGTCCCCGCCGTCCCGGCTGACCGCGTACGTGCGATGGCCGAGGTCGGTGCCGTCCTGCTCGCGCCCGTTGACGTAGATCGAGCCGTCGGTCCGCTCCACCAGGGTCATCTCGGAAGGCTTCTGGCGGAACAGCCCGTCAGGCGCTATGGGCCAGCTGTCCACCGCGCCGATGCGCCAGCTCCGCCCGCCGTCGTCGCTGTGCACCAGGGCCGCGTGGTTGGCGGTCACGCGGGTCCCGTCGTGGGTCTCGGTGTTGACGCCGAACACCAGCCGCCCGGCGTGCCGGCCGCGGGCGAGTTGGATGCCGTGCACGGGGCCGGTGGCGTACCAGGAGTTCCAGTCGGGGCGGCGGATGGCGTCGGTCAGGTCCTCCGGCTGCGACCAGGTCGCCCCGTCGTCGTCGCTGTACTGCAGATGCGGTTTTCTGTCGCACGGCACATCGCAGGGCAGCGAGTCGTCCCGGCCCTTGTTGTACGTGGTGGCCAGCACGATCCGGCCGGTCCGCCGGTCCACGACCGGGGCGGGGTTGCCGTGGGTGTCGCCGCGGCCCTCGTCGATCACCTGGAGTGGCCCCCAGGTGCGGCCGCCATCGGTGGAGCGCTTGAGAACCAGGTCGATGTTCCCGGCGTCGCCGCAGTTGTCGACCCGTCCCTCGGCGAAGGCGAGGAGCGTGCCCGCTCGTGATTTCACGACGGCGGGGATGCGGAAGCAGGCGTAGCCGGGGTCCTGCTCCGCCTTGAACAGCACCTGTTGCTCGATTCCGGTACGGGCCGCGGCCGGGGAGTCTTCAGCGGCCGCGGCCCGTGCGGTGACGGTAGGTGCGACGAGCACCGGGACGAGGAGTAAGCCGGCGAGGCGGCGCCGAGGGGGGTTGGTGTGCGCACGGGCAGGGAGAACTGACGGCATGACACATCCCTTCAGCCGAGCGTCCGGACATCCCACGTCCCATGTCCGGGCGTCGAAGGTAGGTGCCAGGGAAGGCTTCCCACAAGGCATCCGCACCACTCGGACCGGGACGGATCCCTCCAGCCTCGGGACGGGGTCGTGCCGGTCGTTCTCGTGGGCCATCTCACCGTCCTGCAGGGGAGTTGGGTGACGCGGATGGCGAGCTGCAGCACGGTCGCCCGACCGCTCCGTACGGCTCGCTGCGGGTCGCCGGCGGGCGTACGGCTCGTACGGGTCGCTACGGCTCGTGGGTTCGTGGCGTCCGGGGGTGAGTGAGGGGTGAGGCGCGCCCGGGGTTGGTGCGGCAGCGACCGCGCCCTGAATGCCTGTCACCGCAAGGATCCTGTTACGCAGTTCCCCGGCCGGAATCGCCCTACCGCCTGAAATGGAGGCCCACCAACCGGCCGAAGCGGAGCGGGCGCATGCCCCCGGGGCGGAGGCGTCCGTCCTCGGGACGGGGAGGACGGCATCTATCCGCGGCTGGTTCTCTCTGATCGAAATGACCCAACTCGCCATCATACTGGGCGAGTTGACGGACAGTCATTCATCGGGACCGGCGAGGGCTCCGGCGCCCGGCCTGCACCCGGCCCCCTCCGGCAGTTCCGACCCGCTCCGATCCCGCTCCGATCCCGTTCCGATCCCGTTCCGATCCCGTTCCGATCCCGTTCCGATCCCGTTCCGATCCCGTTCCGATCCCGTTCCGATCCCGCTCCGACCCGCGAAGGGACTCCATGGACACCGCGAACCGCAGCTCCGTACCGGCCTGCCCTCTCGGCCACGACCAGCACGCCGACAACGTACTGCTTCGCGAGGCCGGAGCCGCCGCCCCGGTGAAGCTGCCCGGTGAGGTGCCCGCCTGGGCGATAGTCCGTCACGACGCGCTCCAGGCCGTGCTCTCCGACCCGCGGTTCGCCAAGTCCCACGAGCACTGGGCGGCCCTTGGCGAGGGCAGAATTCCGGCCGGATGGCCCCTGATGACCTTCATCGTCAACAAGGGCATGACGACGGCCGACGGCGACGAGCACCGGCGGCTGCGCGCCCTCGTCACTCAGGCCTTCACCCCGCGCCGGGTGGCCGCCCTGCGTCCACGGATCGAGCACCTCACCGAGGACCTGCTCGACGCTCTGGCCGCCGGAGAAGCGGGAGCCGCCGGATCAGCCGGAGCCGGCGCTGCGGGAGGCGGTGCCGCAGCCGCGGGCCCGGTCGACCTGCGGGCCCGCTACGCCTACCCGCTGCCCATGCACGTCATCTCCGAGCTCCTCGGCGTCCCCGAGGACCGCAGGGACGAGCTCCACCGGCTCTGCGAGATCCTCGTCAGCAGTGAGACCGCACCGGACGACGCCATCGCGAACGTCCGCGCTCTGCACGCCGCGCTCGCCGAGATCATCGAGTCCAAGCGACGGGCTCCCGGCGACGACCTCACCTCGGCACTGATCGAGGCCCGCGAGGAGGGGGACCGGCTCAGCGAGGAGGAACTCGTCGGCACCCTGCTGCTGATGTTCCTGGCCGGGCACGCCACCACGCTCAACCTCATCTGCAACGCCGTGAGGGCACTGCTCACCCATCCCGCGCAGCTCGCGCTGGTGGCCGCGGGCCGGATGCCGTGGAGCGCGGTCGTCGAGGAGACCCTGCGCTGGGACAGCCCCGTCGGGCACTTCCCGATGCGCTACGCGACGGAGGACACGGACGTGGGAGGCACGCTCGTCCGCAAGGGCGAGCCGGTCCTCGCGTCGTACGCCGCCGCGGGCCGCGACCCGCGCAAGTACGGCCCCGACGCGGGGAGCTTCGACATCGCGCGGGGCGTCACCCGCCATCTGTCGTTCGGGTTCGGGGCCCACTTCTGCCTGGGGGCCGGACTGGCCCGGATGGAGGCCGAGACGGCGCTCGCCCGTCTCTTCGCACGCTTCCCCGGCATCAGGCTCGCAGTGCCGCCGGAGGCACTGGAGCGACTGCCCTCCGTGGTCTCGAACGGCATCTGCTCCTTGCCGGTACTGCTCCGCTGAACCGCGTCACGGCCTGCGGCGAGGACCGTTCCCCGGAGCGGTGTGCGGCACATCGCGGGCCTGGCCGCGAGGCGTTCCGGACGGGTGCAGGCCGGCCGCGGGCGGTGGGACCGGCCCGCGCAGGAGCCGCTCCCCGCCGGCCGGTCCGCCGTCCCTTGCGGTGGGTGCGGGCGCCTCAGCTCCCTGCGGCCGCGGCCTGCAGGGCCACGCGCTCCTCGCCCGCGTACACGTTCATGGAGCTGCCGCGCAGGAATCCCACCAGCGTCAGCCCGGTCTCGACCGCCAGGTCCACGGCCAGCGACGACGGCGCCGAGACGGCCGCGAGCACCGGGACGCCCGCCATCACCGCCTTCTGCGCCAGCTCGAACGACGCCCGCCCGGACACCACCAGGATCGACCGGGACAGCGGCAGCGAGCCGGACTGCAGGGCCCGGCCGATCAGCTTGTCGACGGCGTTGTGGCGGCCGACGTCCTCCCGCAGGTCCAGCAGCTCGCCCTCGGCCGAGAACAGTCCCGCCGCGTGCAGGCCCCCGGTCCGGTCGAAGACCCGTTGCGCCGCCCGCAGGCGGTCGGGGAGAGCGGACAGCAGTGCGGGCTCCACCCGGACCGGGGGTGAGTCGGCGATCGGCCAGCGGGCCGTGGTCCGTACGGCGTCCAGGCTGGCCTTGCCGCACAGCCCGCACGAGGACGTGGTGTAGACGTTCCGTTCGAGGGTGATCGCGGGGGCGGGGACGCCGGGCGCGAGCCGAACGTCCACCACGTTGTACGTGTTGCTGCCTGCCCCAGCTGTCGCCGGCGGTGCCTCCACGGTCGCGCCCGCGCAGTACACGATGTTCGCCAGCTCCTCCGCACTGCCGATGACGCCTTCGCTCACCAGGAATCCGGCGGCGAGCGGGAAGTCGTCACCCGGCGTGCGCATGGTGACCGCCAGCGGCCTGCCGTTCAGCCGTATCTCCAGCGGCTCCTCGGCGACGAGCGTGTCGGGGCGTGTGCTGACGGACGCGTCGCGGATGCGCAGAACGCGGCGTCGCTCGGTGACCCGTCCCATGATTGATCAGCTCCGGTTCTGTATGTGCTGATAGCCGAAGCGGCCCTTGCTGCAGAGACTGCCGTCCGGTCACCGGGTCGTCGGGCGGTGAGGGGACGTTCTCGATGTCGTCGTCCTGCACGTGCAGAGTCGGACAGCAGCACGCCGCAGTGGGCGCGGACCCTTCTTCTCCCGGTCCGACTGGACTCGTCACGGGTCCCGTCCTCACGCATGTCGAACTCCGGATTGAAGCCCGGCGCGCCCGTCGGGCACACCTCGATGCAGTTGCCGCAGTGGACGCAGGCCGATTCGGTCAGCGGGGCGTCGTGCTAGGTGGCGATCCGGGCGTCGGACCCGCGCCCGGCGACCGCGATGGCCAAGGCATTCTGTCACTGGCCGCTGCAGGCGTGCACGCAGTCATCACCGAGTATGCACCTGTCGTAGTCGCGGCGCAGAGATCGTGGCGGAGCCCGGCTCCTGGTCCATGAGCCGGATCCGCCCCGAAGCCGTCAGGTGTCGCCTCGTACTCCTTGGTGGTCGAGATGTGTGACGTGCCCCGCAGGCCGATTACATACCCTCGTTCCCGGCCGGTGTCGTACAGTTCACGCCTCGGCGATGGGGGGCGGGGTTGAGCGTCGGGCCGCGCGTGCCTCCATCGTCGTGAGTCGATGTCACCACTCCTGGAGCGCACATGGCCTTCCGCAGGCAGAGAACCATTGCGGGCGTTGCCGCCTGCATCGCCGTCGCTCTCGCGGCGGCCGGATGCGGAGACGCGGAGCCGGAGGCCAAGGACGACGTGTGGGTCGTTCCCAATCCCACCTTCGAGCCCGGCTCCTCCATGGAGAAGCTGAATGAGAAGGGCAAGCTCACGATCGGCGTCAAGATCGATCAGCCCGGAGTCGGCCTGAAGGAGCCCGGCGCGAAGCAGCCGGAGGGCTTCGACATCGAGATGGCGAAGATCATCGCCGGAAAGATGGGCATCGAGCCCGAGAACATCAAATGGGTCGAGGCGATCCCGGAGAACCGGGAGAAATACCTGCAGAACGGCACCGTCGACCTCGTCCTCGCCACCTACTCGATCACGCCGGAGCGCCGCAAGGTCGTCGGCATGGCGGGGCCGTACTACGAGACCGGACAGCAGCTGCTGGTGCGGAAGGACGAAACCCGCATCAACGGGCCGGACGATGTGGAGGGGAAGAAGGTCTGCTCGGTCGCCGGAACGACGTCGATCCAGCGCGTTGAGGACGAGTACGGTGCCGAGCCGGTCCCGGACAAGACCTACACCGCCTGTGTCGACCAACTCCTCGACGGGGCGGTCGACGCGGTCACCACGGACGGCGCGCTCCTGCTCGGCTATGCGGCCGAGGATCCCGACGAGCTGAAGGTCGTCGGTGAGCCGTTCAGCACGGAGCGCTACGGCGTGGGCTACCGCAAGGGCGACACCGAGATGTGCGAGTTCCTCAACAAGGCGCTGAATCGTTCCTACCGGGACGGCACCTGGGTCGACGCGCTGTCGAAGACGCTGTGGAAGACCACGGGCGCGGTGCCCTACCCGGACACGGACCCCTGCCCGGGCGCCCAGGACTCCTGACGTTCAGGCGTCCCCTGCGGCCCGGACAGGCCTGTGCTCGGGGCTGAGCCGGAGTTCAGAGCCGGATGCCGCGGGCGCCCGGCTCGTACCACATCGGCCACATGGGCGGGCCGTCGGGAAGCCTGACGATCCGGTCAGTGACGCTGAAGCCGAGACGTTCGTAGAGCGCCTTGCTCCGCGCGTTGCTCGCCTCCAGATACGCGGGTGAGCCCTCGTCGTCGCAGCGGTCGAGCGCCTCGGTCAGCAGGGCCCTGCCGAGGCCCTCGCCGTGCCGGGCGGGCGTCACGCCGATCAGCGGCAGATAGTGGTGCGCCCGGCCCTGCGGGTGCGCCTCCGAGGTGAGCCTGCCGACGACGGCGGTGCGCTCGTTGCCCGGGTCGGCAGCCTCGAACCGCGCGGCCATCTCGTCGTCCCCGTCCTGCTCCTCACCGGATCCGGCAGGGACGGGCAGCCACAGCGCCGCGGCCGTCAGGTCGTCGGTGACGTCGACGCGGCCGCTCTCCAGGGCGGCGTCCAGGAAGACGCCGAAGAAGCGGGGCTGTACGTCGTGCCGGTGCGCCCGGTCCGGGAACACCCACCGGCTGACCGGGTCCTCCATGAATGCGTCGCTCAGCAGACGGCCGACCGCCTCCCGTTCCTCCCCCTGCGCGCGCCGGATCCGCGGCGTGACGCCGACAGACTGGTTCACCAGCAACCCCCTCAATGGTCGAATACCCGTGCCCGGTATATCAGTTGGGCACATGCTCGGGGTATGCCGGGACCGGCGCGCACGGCCGGCGACGGCGTGACGGGCCCCGTCGTGCGCCGCGCGGTGTCCGTCAGGCGCGGGGGTGAGCCGGGGAGGTGTACGAGTCCGAGGCGGCGTACGAGAGAGATGTGCAGCACACATGACCCGTGCACGTGTGTGCGGGGCCATGGGGTACTCGGTAAACTGTAGACGATAACCAATCCGGCCGCCGAGCACTGAGGGGACCTCGATGCCGTCCGCAGGACTTCCGCAGGGAGCCGTGCCCAGGCTCGAACGCCCCGGCCCTCTCCGCGAGCGGGTCTACGAAGCGCTGCTCGAACTCATCACCACCCGTGCGCTCCGGCCCGGCCGGCATCTCGTCGAGAGCGAGCTGGCCGGCCACCTCGGGGTCTCGCGGCAGCCGGTGCGCGAGGCGCTGCAGCGGCTGAACACCGAGGGGTGGGTCGACCTGCGCCCCGCGCAGGGTGCGTTCGTCCATGAGCCCAGCGACGAGGAGGTCGACCAGCTCCTGACCGTACGGACCCTGCTGGAGGCCGAAGCCGCCCGCCTCGCGGCCGCGAACGCGACCTCCAACGGCATCGCCCGGCTCGAGAAGCTGTGCGCGCAGGGCGAGGAGGCCGTGGAGCGGGACCGGATCGACGTCGTCGTCGACACCAGCGCAGCGTTCCACGCCACGGTGATGGAGCTGTCGGCGAACGCGGTGCTGGCCGAGCTCGCCGCACGGGTCGGCCGCCGTGTGCGCTGGTGCTTCACGCCCGTCGCCCGGCAGCGGGGCAAGCAGTCCTGGATCGAGCACCGCGATCTGATCGCGGCCATCGCGGACCGGGACGAGCAGCGGGCCACCCGGATCATGCGCGAGCACACCGAGCACACGCGGACCTCGTACCGCGAGCGGAACTCCGGCTGACGGCGGGGCCGACCAGCCCAGGGTGACCGGCCGGGTCCGGAGGCCGGTGCGCGCACACGGTCCGGGCCCGGCCCACGCGAGCGGCCCCGGCCCACCAACTCGTCCACGCGGTACGGGAGATCGGCTTCTCCTCCTGCGGGGGTACCGCCGGCGACCCGGTCATCGGCACCACACCGACCGCGCCGCCGCCTTCGGGGCCGACCCCGAGACCGAACTCACCGAACTCACCGAACTCACCGTGCTCATCGCGAGGCCGGCAGAGTCGACGAGATCGGGGAGATCGGCGGCGACGCGGAGGTGGGCGCTGCCGTGTTTGCCGCCGAACACGTCGACCAAGCCGGTCGTCTGCCGCCGCGCCGGCTCCACCGATCCCCATGGGAGGACCATGGGCATAGGGGCGCATCGTCGCGGCCCCCCGGTGCGGCGCAGGCCGGGAAGGAGGTCCTGGAGTCGTCCGGGATCCCGGTGGCCCGGGGCCCCTCCGAGGCGGCCCCCTGATACGGGACCGGATCGCGGCGCTGGGTGACCTCACTCATAGTTGACGTGGACTCCGTTCACGGATCCCCGACCAGTCACTACCGTCCGGTAGACAATTACTGGCGGGTAGGTGGCGCCGTGCAGCACCGCCCATCCGCCGCAAGGACCCGCCCGTCCGTGCAACGAGAGCGGAGACACCTGATGGCATCCACCCTCACCCTCAAGCCGGGAACCGCTTGGTCCGACGCATGGCAACGCTGCGTCGCCATCGCCCCCGAGGCGTTCCGGGAGGACCGCGTCCTCAACCTCTGGGCCGGGGACTGGCAGGCCGACGGCCACCCGCTGCCCGCCTCGACCCCCGTCGACGGCAGCCCCATCGCAGGACCGCCCCGGCTCGACTCCGGCATCGTCCGGGAGGCCGTACGGGCCGCACTGGACCAGCACCGCGACTGGCGGCACGTACCGCTGGCCGAACGCAAGGCCCGGATCGCCGCCGCACTCGACGCGCTCAACGAGCACCGTGAGCTGCTGGCCCTGCTGCTCGTCTGGGAGATCGGCAAGCCCTGGCGGCTCGCCCAGGCCGACGTGGACCGCGCGATCGGCGGCGTGCGCTGGTACATCGACGGCATCGAGGGGATGCTCGGCGACCGCGCCCCGCTGGAGGGGCCCGTCAGTAACATCGCGAGCTGGAACTACCCGATGAGCGTGCTCGTCCACGCCATGCTCGTCCAGGCCCTCGCCGGGGATGCGGTCATCGCCAAGACCCCGACCGACGGCGGACTCGCCTGCCTCACCCTCGCCTGCGCGCTGCTGCACCGCGAGGGCGTGCCGGTCACCCTGGTCAGCGGCAGCGGCGGTGAGCTGTCCGAGGCCCTCGTACGCTCGCCGGAGATCGGCTGCGTGTCGTTCGTCGGGGGCCGGGACACCGGCGGCCGAGTGGCCTCCGACGTCGCCGACCTCGGCAAGCGCCACATCCTGGAGCAGGAGGGGCTGAACTGCTGGGGCATCTGGGAGTACAGCGACTGGGACAAGCTCTCGGCCGTCGTCCCGGGGCTCTTCGACTACGGCAAGCAGCGCTGCACCGCCTATCCCCGCTTCGTCGTCCAGCGTTCCCTCTTCGACGAGTTCCTGGCCGCCTACCTCCCGGCCGTGCGGCGTGTGCGCCTCGGCCACCCGCTCGCGGTGGAGTCGCCCGACGACCCGCTGCCCGAGCTGGACTTCGGGCCGCTCATCAACGCCGCCAAGGCCAAGGAGCTGAACGACCAGGTCTCCGAGGCGGTCGACCGGGGCGCCGTCCCACTGCACCGCGGCAGCCTCGACGACGGGCGCTTCCTCCCCGGCCAGGACACCTCGGCCTATGTCCCACCCGTCACGCTGCTGAACCCGCCGCCCAGTTCGCCGCTGCACCATGCCGAGCCGTTCGGCCCGGTCGACACCATCGTGCTCGTCGACACCGAGGCCGAGCTGCTGGCCGCGATGAACGCCAGCAACGGCGCGCTGGTCGCCACCCTGTCCTGCGACAACGAGACGACCGCCGAGCGGATCGCCTCCGAGGTGCGGGCGTTCAAGGTGGGACTGGGCAAGCCGCGCTCGCGCGGGGACAAGGACGAGCTGTTCGGCGGGTTCGGCGCCTCCTGGCGCGGCGCCTTCGTCGGCGGCGAACTGCTCGTACGGGCCGTGACCCGGGGCCCGGAGGGCGAGCGCCCGCCGGGGAACTTCCCCGACTACCACTTGATGCCCTAGGGAGGTCCCGCCGCCGAGCGCGGGGCCCGGCCCGAACCGACCGGACCGGAGAGGCCGGACGGGCCGGGCCCCGCGCCCCCTCACGCGCTGATCCCCCTCACGCGCTGATCCTCCTCACGCGCTGATGCTCCGCAGGCCTCAGCCGGCGTCCCGGCCGTCCGGGGTGCGGAGAACTCCACTCCGCGGGCTCGGACACCGCTCGCTCCGGGCCACGGTCCAGCAGCTCGCGACGACGCAGCAGCGGCTCCCGGCGGGGGGCCGGAGCCGGCTGCATCGGATGCGTCGAGCGCCGCTACGGGGCCGCCGCGTCACCTGCGGGCCGTGATAGACCCGCCGGATCTCCGCCGACCGCCGCTTGCGCAGCGGCGTCAGCGGCCGCCGCCTCCGGCTGTGCCAGGCGGCGCCCTGTGCCGGTCACCATGCGTGTCCCAGTGATCGCTTCGGGTGGAGAGACGCCCGTGGATCTGCAGGTGAAAGGCGCGTCGAACCCCTGGTATCGTGGTGGGCGTCGCCGCGGGAGACCGCGGTTCACCTCGTCCGGGTGGCGGAATGGCAGACGCGCTAGCTTGAGGTGCTAGTGCCCGTAAAGGGCGTGGGGGTTCAAGTCCCCCCTCGGACACCACCACGACGAACGACGCAGCGGGCTTCGCCCGGGACGGATGTCCTGGCGGGGCCCGTTTCGCATGGTCGTGGACGCAGTACGGGTCCGCGGGGCGGCCCCTGCGGGCCCTGCGGGACGTTTCATGCGGGCCGAAGGTCCCGGACCGGGGGCATACCGGCCCATCGCGCTGCACACGCCGCTGGGCGGACCGTTCTCCCAGAGGTACTCGAGGTACGGCGCACCCGCGGAAAGGGGTGGGGACGATGGAGTCTCCCCTGGTTGTCGGCGTCGACGGATCGGAGTCCAGCCTCCGTGCGGTGGACTGGGCGACCGATGAGGCCGCCGCGCGCGGTGTCCCGCTGCGGCTCCTCCAGGCATCCCTCTGGGAGCAGTACGAAGGGCGACGGCCGTATCTGTCCGCAGGGCGGCCCGCCGAGAAGGTGATGGCCGAGCACATCGTCGCCTGCTGCGCCGAGTGCGTCCGCCTGCGCAACCCGGACGTGAAGGTGTCGGGCGAGGTCGTGCCCGACGACGCGGTGACGGCGCTGCTGCGCGAGGGGCGGGAGGCGTTCGCGCTGGTCACCGGTGACCTGGGACGCGGCGGGCTCGCCGGGCGGCTGCTGGGGTCGGTGGGGCTCGCCGTGGCGGCCCGCGCCGCGTGCCCGGTGATCGTCGTGCGGGGCGGGGAGCGGAACCGTACGGGCGCCTTCGGCCGGGTCGTCCTCGGCGTGGACGCACAGAACGAGACTGCCGCGGCCGTCCGGTTCGCCTTCGCCGAGGCGGAGGCGCGGAAATGCACGCTGAATGCCGTACAGGCCTGGCGCTGCCCGGTGTTCGAGAGCGAGGACATGGTCGTCGACGCCGCGCGCGAGCACCGCGAACGAGCCTCGCTGCTGCTCTCCAAAGCCCTGAACCGGGCCATGCCGGACGGCCGCGGTGTGCAGGTGCGCCGCCAGGTCGTCGAGGGCCCGGCGCACCGCATCCTGCTGGAGGCGTCGGCCGACGCGGACCTCCTGGTGGTGGGCGCACCCCGGCGCGACGGCCGCAGGGGACTCCAGCTCGGCCGGGTCGGCCACGCCCTGCTGCACCACTCGGCGTGCCCGGTGGCCGTAGTCCCGCAGACGCCGTGACGCCCCGCCCCGGAGTGCCCCGGCGCCGGCCGTGCGGGTCAGGCGCCCGGGGGCATACGCGCCGGGGGTGCGTGGGGTCGCGTGCCTGGGGCCTACGTGCCGGGTGTGAGTGGGGGCGTATGTGTCGGGGCGTGCCGGGCCGCATATGGCATTGGTCCACGCCCGGCGGCAGCGGAAGAGACCGGAAGGGAGAAGCGAGAGGGAGGCGAGAGGAAGTCGAGGGAAAGCGCGAGAAAGTGCCGGGACGGGGAGCGGTGCACGGTCGCAGGGTGTCGAACCGCAGCCGAAGGATGCCGAGGGAATTCCTCTATCGGGCCGCATTCCCCAGCCGCCTTTGAGAAGCTGTAGCGGCTCGTGTCGAATAGCCCAACTCGTATGGCGCACACGCGTATTGACATTCCTCTGCAGACCGGGAGACTCACATGGCGAAATCCGGTTCCGATCCGATGTCCGCGGAGAACTCGAGCGAGCTCTCCCGGCGCGGGCTCCTTCATCGGGGAGGTGCCGCGGGGATCGGGGCGCTGTGGCTATGGGGCGGCTTACCGGGTGGCGCCGGGGCCGGGCCCGGCGCGGAGAACGCCGCGTTCGCGACGCCGCGTACGGACGGTGACACGGGCACGGACGTCGTGCGGACGCACCAGAGCGCGAATCTCTGCGTCTCCGTGTCGCCCGACGGCCGGACCCTCGCCATGGACGCGCTCAACGCGATCTGGCTGCTCCCGGCCCTCGGTGGCCAGGCCCGCCGGATCACCGACGATCTGCAGGACGCGACGCAGCCCCACTGGTCCCCGGACGGCAGGTACCTGGTGTTCCAGTCCTTCCGCGACGGCGCGTACGACCTGTGGTCCATCGGAGCCGACGGCACGGGTCTCCGCCGCCTGACCGAGGGGGCCGGTTACGACCAGGAGCCCAAGTTCTCGCCCGACGGGAGGGCGATCGCCTTCGTCTCCGACCGGGGCAACGCCGGCCGCGTCTGGCTGCTGGACACCGCGACCGGCGCACAGCGCGCACTGACCGACGGCGACCGGGCCGTCTCCATGCCCACCTGGTCTCCGGACGGCCGGCGAGTCGCCTATGCCGACGGCGGGACGATCCACGCCATGGACATCCGGACGGGGGAGACCGAGCGCCTGCTGACCGGACCCCAGGGCGCGACGCTCCACGGACCGGCGTTCAGCCCCGACGGCCGCAGCCTCGGCTACGTCCGCGTGACCGGGCCCAAGGCCGAACTCATGGTGGACGACCGGCCGTTGACGGACGGCGAGGACGTGTTCCCGCTGGCCCCGAGCTGGCTCTCCGACGACGAACTCCTCTACACCGCCGACGGTCTGATCCGCCGTCGCGGGCAGTCGGGAGGCGGCAGCAAGGCGATCCCCTTCACCGCCGCCGTTGCCGTGGCCCGTACGCCCTACCGCCGCAAGACCCCGGACCTGCGTCCCGGACATACGCGCGATGTGCTCGGCATCGCCGACCCCGTCCTCTCGCCGGACGGCCGCACCGTCGCCTTCCGCGCGCTGAACGCGCTGTGGCTCCTGCCCGTCGGCGGGCGCCCGCAGAAGATCGTGGCCGACGGCTATTTCAACTCCGCGCCCGACTGGGCACCCGACGGTCGCTCACTGGTGTATGTGAGCGACCGCGCAGGCACGGCGAACCTCTGGACGTACGACGTCGCCACCGGGACGAGCGAGCGGCTCACCGATCTTCCGAACGCCCAGCTCGCCCCGCGCTGGTCGCCCGACGGGTCCCGTATCGCGTACCAGGACGAGAGCGGCGCGACCTGGGTGCTGACCGTCGCGGACGGCACCGTCACGCAGGTCGTGGAGGCGCTTTACCAGCCAGGGCCCCCGGCCTGGTCGCCCGACGGCTCGATTCTCGCCCTGGCCGCGCTCGCGCCGTACTCCAAGCGCAGCTCGAACGGCCACAACCAGATCCTCACCGTCGACCTGGACCGCCACGAGGTGCGCTACCAGGCTCCGGCACCGGGACGTTCGCTCTCCACCCGCAGCGGTGACGGACCGCTGTGGACGCCCGACGGGACGCATCTCGTCGTAGGCATGGAGAGCCTGGCGTGGCGCATTCCTGTCGACGCCACCGGCCGGATCACCGGCGAGCCGCAGCGCATCACCGACGAGACCACGGACTCGCTGTCGGTCGGGGTAAGCAGCAGCACGCTGCTCCACCTCTCCAACGGGCGGTTGCGGACCGTGCCGTTGGGCGGCGGCGCGCCCAGCACCGTACCGGCGCAGCTGAGCTGGAAGCGCCGTCCCGCCCCCTCCGGGCGCACCGTCGTACGTGCCGGGGCCCTCTGGGACGGCACCGGCCCCAGCCTCCGCCACGACGTGGACGTCGTCGTCGCCGACGGGCGGATCGAGGAGGTCACCCGCCGGGGTGCGGTGCGGAGCGCCGCGGTCGTCGACGCAACCGACCTGACCGCCATGCCCGGCCTGATCGACACGCACAACCATTGGCACTGGCGCGGCCCCCAGTGGGGTGACCGCCAGGGCCGGGCCTGGCTCGCGTACGGGGTCACCACCAGCCGCTCACCGGGCGATCCCGCCTACCGATGGTGGAGACCAGGGAAGCGCTGGCGGCGGGCGCAAAGGTGGGGCCGCGCTTCTTCGGTGCGGGCGAGGGCCTGGAGGGCACCCGCGGTTCCCACCGCGTCATGCGTCCGGTGTTCTCGCGCGCCCAGCTCGACCGGGATCTGGAGCGGGCGTTCGCGCTGGAGTACGACCTGCTGAAGTCCTACATCCGGCTGCCGGTCGCCTACGAACGCGAGGTCGTCGCCCGCGCGCACGCGCACGGTGTCCCCGTCACCTCGCACTACCTCTATCCCGCGGTGCGCACCGGTCTCGACGGAATGGAGCACACCGGCGGCGGCAACCGGCTCGGCTACTCGCGGACGTTGAGCTATGCGGCCGGGCGCACCTTTCAGGACTCCGTTGACCTCCTCGCCGCAAGCGGCATGTGGATCTCCACGACCACGCTGTTCGCCTCCGAGCTCTTCCTCGACGACCGGTCGCTCATCGAGGACGAGCGCACCCGTGTGCTGTTCCCCGAGTGGGAGTACCGGCGGCTCCTGAAAAAGGCTGAGGACGCGGCCGGCCCCGAGGGCGAGCTCAACCACGCCTGGACCGTCGGCGACGTCGACATGCTGTTGCGGGTGCACCGGGCCGGGGGACTGGTCGTGGCGGGTACGGACGCGGCGCTGGACGACATCGGCATCAGCATCCACCAGAACCTTCGGGTCATGGTGAGGTACGGCTTCACACCGCGGGAGGCGCTCACCACGGCGACGGGCAACGCCGCCCGCGCCCTGGGTCTCGGTGACCAACTCGGCGCGGTGGCACCGGGATTCCTGGCCGACCTGGTGTGTGTGGAGGGCGATCCGCTACGGGACATCGGCGCGGCCGCCGCCGTACGGAAGGTCATGGTCGGCGGTTACCTCTCCACGGTCCCCGACCTGCTCGCACCGTTCCGGAAGCCCGCAGCGGCCGCGGCGCCGGCACGGCACAGGAACCGGGTCCTGGCGTCCGCACCCACCGCACGCCGCAAAGGGAAGCACTATTGGCACGCGCCCGAGTGGAGCCACCACGGCTGCTGCCGCTCCCGCTGACGTCGCGTCACAAGGCTCGGGGTGGAACCGGAATCGTCCGGCTCCACCCCGAGCCCTTTTCCGTCGCCTCTTACGGGAATTGACGGGTGCCGGGCCCGCACATCAATTCACCATACGGTCGCGGCCGGTCCAGAACTCCTCGCGGAGTTCCCGCCGGAGAATCTTTCCGCTCGGATTGCGGGGCACGCGGTCGATGAACTCGTACCGCTGCGGGGATTTGAATTCGGCGATCCGGTCGCGGAGGAACAGCTTCAGTTCGCGCGGCTTCGCCTCCATGCCCGGGCGCAGCGCGATGAATGCCAGCACGCCTTCGCCCCAGCGCTCGTCCGGTACCCCGATCACGGCCGCCTCCGCCACGGCCGGGTGCTTGCACAGCGCGTTCTCCACCTCGGCGGGGTAGACGTTCTCCCCGGCCACGATGATCGTGTCCTTGATGCGGTCGCACACGTACACATAGCCGTCCGCGTCGAGGTATCCGGCGTCGCCCGTGTGCAGCCAGCCGTCGGCGAGGGTCTCGTCCGTCGCTTCCTTCATGCCCCAGTACTCCAGCATGACCGCCGGGGTGCGCAGGCAGATCTCCCCGATCGTGCCGGCGGGGACCGGCTTCCCACCCGAGTCGACGACCTGGACCTCGACGCCCGGGTACGGCTTGCCGGCAGCCCGCATGCGCGGGCTGCCGGCAACGTGGTCGGAGGGCGGCAGGCACAGCGCGGTGTTGCCGCTCTCGGTCAGGCCGTACAACTGGCCCAGTTCACACCCCAGAATCTCCATGCACTGCGTCATCAGGGTCTCGGAGATCGGGGAACCGCCGTACGTCACCTTGCGCAGGGAGGTGAAGTCCTCGGGCCCCGCCCCCGGTTCCGCCAATATCATCTGGAGCATCGCCGGTACGGCGCAGGTCGTGGTGATGTGCTCCTCGCGGATCAGCCGCACCGCGTCGTGCGCCGCGAACATCCGCATCGCCACGTTGGTCACGCCGGCGTTGAACCCCTGCATGGCCCACCAGATGCCTGCGACATGGAAGCCGGGGATGCTGATCAGGCTCTTGTCCTCGGGCCTCCAGTCGATCCAGTCGAGGCCGTGCTCGGCGAGCAGGTCGCGGATCGCGAAGAAGCTGCGGTGCGGAAGCACAACACCCTTGGGCAGCCCGGTCGTTCCGCTGGTGTAGATCTGCGCGATCGGATCCTCCGGGGCTGCCTCGACGGGGAGCCCGTCCGCCGGAAGGCCGGCCTTCCACTCCAGGAACCCGGCGCCGCGCTCTTCGTCACCGTCCAGAGAGACGATCAGCGGACGGTTGGGCAGCCCTACCCGCGACTTCTCCGCGCGCTCGGCGAACTCGCGCTCCACGAAGAGCAGTTCAGCACCGGAGTCACGCAGGATGTGGTCGACCTCGGCGGCAGTGAGCCGCCAGTTGATCGGTACGAGCACGGCCCCAGTCTTGGCGCAGGCGAAGAAGACGTCGTAGTAGTGCTCCGACTCCTTGCCGAGGTAGGCCACCCGCGACCCCCGGCCGAGTCCGGCGGACAGCAGCGCATGGGCCGTTCGGGTGCTCTCGTGGTGCAACTGCCCGTAGGTGACCTCCCTGCCCTCGCACACCAGGGCCGCCCGGTCCGGCTGCCGTGCGGCGTGGAAGGCCACCGTGCCGGCCGCGGTCTGCAGTTCGGGAAAGTACATGTGCGGTGTCCAATCCGTAGGAGATCAGCGCCAGTTGTTGTGCTCGGGCCAGTGGCGCCTGCCGGTGAGCGCCGGGCCCGGGAGGTGGAGGAGTCGCGGCCCGGGCGAGGGCCACAGCTCCGCGAAGGCGATCGACGCCCCCGCTCCGAAACGCCCGGCGAGCAGCGCCAGCCAGCCGGCCACGTCCGTACGCGCCGGGGCAAGCGTGGGGACGGAACCGGAGGACTCACGGCGGTGCAGGGTCAGGGCCCCCTCGGAATCGGTCCGCTCCCAGGCACCGCCGGGCAGCGGCCCGGTCTCCGAGGCAGCGGACCACCGGCCGGAGCAGATGTCGTCGGCGGTGGCGCGCCGGGTGACAACGGCCGCCAGGGCGTGCCGACCCGGGCCGGTGAAGCGGGCACCGGCCACATCCAGTCCGACCGTCTCCAGCAGCCCGATCCAGCCCAGAGCCCAGGCCAGGTACGAGCGGTAGCGGGTGTCCCCGGTTCCACCGGCGCCCAGGGCCGCCGCGCGATCGCGCACCAGGCGGTCCAGCCCCTCGAACCCGGGTCGACGGACGGCGTCGAGCACCAACGGCAGGTCCGTGCGGTCCGGTTGGGGCAGATCGAGGAAGATCCCGCTGTGGTCGGCCGCGCCGGAGACGGTTGACCGTTCGCCCTCCGCGGCCCGGCCCAGCGCGTCCAGGACGCCGTCCTGGTCGTGGACCACGGCCGCGTACCGCACGGCCAGCGGATCCCGGCCCTCGGCCAGTGTCCGGCACACCGCCGACGGGCTCCAGCCCGGGGTGTCGAGGAGGTGACGGCGCAGCCGCTCCGCGGTCCGTGCGAGCGCGGTTCCGTGGTGCGCGGAGACTACGAGGAGCCACGGCCCCGGCGAATCCGCTTCCGCGGCGGGCCGTTCGGGCGCGCC
Organism: Streptomyces sp. NPDC051776; assembly: GCF_040681345.1. Lineage (NCBI taxonomy): Bacteria > Bacillati > Actinomycetota > Actinomycetes > Kitasatosporales > Streptomycetaceae > Streptomyces > Streptomyces sp. NPDC051776. The sequence goes on from NZ_JBFAYQ010000003.1 coordinate 259,278, forward strand.
CTCCAGGACGACATGAGCATTGGTGCCGCCGAAGCCGAATCCGCTGACCCCCGCCCGGCGCGACCCGCCGTACGACGGCCAGGGCGTGGGTTCGGCCGCGAACCGCAGCGCCATCCGCGCCCACGGGATGTCCGGGTCGAGATCGTCCTCGCCCGGCTGCGGCGGGAGTTCGGCGTGGGCGAGCGCGAGCGCGGTCTTCATCAGCCCCGGTGCACCGGAGGCGGTTTCGAGGTACCCCAGATTGGCCTTGCACGAGCCGACATGGAGCGGGGGAGCGGCGGGGGAGTGGCGTGCGTAGGCCTCCGCCAGGGTCTCGGCCTCGATGACGCCGCCGAGCTTGGAACCGTTCGCCTGGGCCTCGACGTACTGCACCCCGTCAGGCTCCACGCCCGCGTCCCGCAGGGCGAGTTCGATGACGGCCTTCTGCCCGCGCGCCGAGGCCACGGACATGCTGGGCCGGTCGCCCTGCTGGTGGACCGCGCTGCCGCGCACCACCGCGTACGGCACGTCCCCGTCGGCCACGGCGTCCGCGTACCGCTTGAGGACGACCACGCCGCAGCCCTCGCCCCTCACATGCCCGTCGGCGTGCCGGGTGAAGGGGCGGCTGCGGCCGGACGGGGAGAGCATTCCAGCCCGGTCCAGGATGCCGGTGCTGAACGGGGACATCAGCACGTTGCACGTCCCCACCAGCGCGATGTCGCACTCGCGCCGCCGCAGGGCCTGCACCGCCAGGTGCACCGCGGTCAGCATCGACGAGGAAGCCGTGTCGACCGTGATCGCCGGGCCGTTGACGCGCAGGGCCAGCGCGATCCGCCCCGAGAAGGCGCTCGGCGAACTGCCGGTGCTCATGTGCCCCGACAGCGCGCCCTCCGGCAGCCCGCCGCGCAGCCACGCGTACGGGTACTCCACCGGACCCGCGCCCGCGAACACCCCGACGCTGCGCCGGCCGAGCCGCGCACGGGAGAGATTGGCATCCGCGAGAGCCTGCACCGAGGCCTCCAGCAGCAGCCGCTGCTGGGGGTCCATGTGCACGGCCTCCTGTTCGGGGATCCCGAAGAACTCGGCGTCGAAGAGGTCGATGTCCGTCAGGTACGCCCCTTGGCGCAGCCGGCCGGCCAGCGGTGCCAGATCGGGGGCGTCGAGGTTCCAGCGCGGACGGCCGAGGCTGTCGGTGGGCACACCGGGGTCCTCCGTCGGCACGACATGCCCCTCTCGCAGGGCGCTCCACAGCGCCCGTGGGTCGTCGATGCCCCCGGGCAGCCGGCAGCCCATGCCGACGACGGCGACGCCCTGGGTCTCCTCCTGGCGCTGTCGCGCCAGCATCACCATGAGCTGCTTCTTGGACAGGGAGTCCAGATGGTCGATGTAGCTCGTCACCTTGTTCCGTTCCGTCCTAGAACGCCTGCTCGCGCAGCGCCGCGAGTTCGTCGTCCGCCTCCGCGTCCGTGAGGTCCCGTACGTCGTGGACCGCATGCCCCGAACCCGCAGCCGGGGCGGCCGCCGCGGTGTCCTCCTGCTCGGGCAGGAGCTGCCCGGCGATGAACTCCGCGAGGGAGCGCACGACCGGGTGGTCGAAGAGCGTGGAGGTGGGCAGCGGGATCCTGAACAGGGCCTCCAGCGCGTTCTTCAGCTCCACCGAACCGAGCGAGTCCAGACCCAGATCCACGAATCGGGCATCGGGCTCCACGTCGTCGGCCGAGTCGTAGCGCAGCACCTCGGCGACCTTGGCCCGCAGCAGATCGCGAAGCGCCGCCTCCCGTTCCGGCTTCGGCCGGGCGAGCAGGGCGTCCAGGTCGACATTTTCGTTCGCCCTCTCCCCGTCCGTCAGCAGTTCCTTGAACAGGGCATTGGAGAACGGCTGCGCGGCGGCGTACGCGTCCCAGTCGAACGTGCCGACGACCGTCTGACCGTACGGCCGGCCGAGTGCCGTGAACAGCACCCGCAGGGCGGCGCCCGGCTTCACGAACTTCAGCCCGCGGTCCTCGATGCTCCTGATCTGCTGGCCGGTCAGCGAGGCCGCCATACCGATCTCGGCCCACGGGCCCCAGTTGACGCTGAGTCCGGGGAGGCCGGCTGCGGTCCGCCACTGCATGAGGACGTCCATGTAGGCGTTGCCGGCCGCGTAGTTGGCCTGCCCGGCCGCACCCAGCACCGACGCGATCGAGGAGTAGCCGATGAAGAACCGCACCGTGGGGACGGAGCTGAGGGCCCGGTGCAGCAGCCAGGTGCCATAGACCTTGGCCCGGAACACCGTCTCGACACTCTCCCACGTCTGCCGGGACAACGGGCTGTCGGCGAGCACGCCCGCGGCGTGGATCACGCCGCCGAGCGGGGCCTCGGCCGCGGCCAGCGCCCCCACGATCCGCTCCACGTCGGCCGCGTCGGAGATGTCCCCCTGGTGGACGGTGAGTTCGATGTCCTCGCCGAGACCGGCGACGAGCGCGGTCACCTCCTCCTCAGGGAGCGCGCGGCGGCTGACGAGCGCCAGATGCCGGGCGCCCTCGGCGACGAGCTTGCGGGCCGTCGCCACGCCGAGCGCGCCGAGACCACCGGTGATCAGATACGTCTCCCGCGGGCTCAGCCGGACCGGCTCGGCAGGACGGTCGGCGTCGCGGTCGCGGAACTCGATCACGATCTTGCCGAGATTGGCACCCCGGCTCAGCACCCCGAACGCCTCCTCGACCTCGTCGAGCGCGTAGCCGACCGTGGGCAGCGGGCTCAGCCGGCCCGCCTCCACGTGCTCCGCCACCGTGGTCAGGATCGTCTTGTTGAGACGGTCCAGTTCGGCGGCGGGCAGCTCGCTGAGATCGAAGTTGTGGTAGGCGACATCGGGGCGCGCGTCCCGGACCTGTTCGGGGGACCAGACACCGATCTTGCCGAGTTCGACGAAGCGCCCGTCCTGGGCCAAGCAGCGCATCCCCGCCGGGATCCAGTCCCCGTTCAGGCTGTTGAGGACGACGTCGACACCCCTGCCGCCGGTCGCCTCCAGTACCTCGTCCGCGAAGTCCAGCGTGCGCGAGTTCATGATGTGCTCGACGCCCTGCGAGCGCAGCAGCTCCCACTTGCGCGGGCTCGCTGTGGCGTACACCTCGGCTCCCGCCAGCCGGGCGAGCTGGACGGCCGCCTGCCCGACACCGCCCGCCGCCGCGTGGATCAGCACCCGGTCGCCGGACCTGAGGCCCGCGAGGTGGTGCAGCGCGTGGTACGCGGTGACGTACGCGGCGGGCAGGCCCGCGGCCTCCGTGAAGCCGAGCCGGGCGGGCTTGCGCACGACGACCGTGGACGGCACGGTGACGCGGCGCCGCATGCAGCCGAGCCGGCTGAGCAGCACCTCGTCGCCGGGGCCGAACTCGGCGTCGGGACCCGCCGCGACGACGGTCCCCGCCGCCTCGAAGCCGAGCGGCAGAGGCCGGTACGGAATGCCGTGATCCAGCGCGTACTGGCGCAGCATGCCCAGCGCATTGAGGACGTCCTTGAAGTTCAGGCCCGCCGCGTGCACCTGGACGGTGACCTCGTCGCCGGCCGGCTCCACGTCCTCCACCGGCACCGGGCGCACCGCGGAGAACTGCCCGTACTCGGTGACCTGCAGTTCGGCATTGCCCTGGTCCGCCGCGCGGCCGGTCGGGGGCGTCAGGCGCTTCACATGGCGCACCCCACCGCGGTAGGCGATCTGGAACTCGCCGGCCGCGGCGTCCCCGGCCAGCCACTCGTCGATCAGCGGCTGCGGGTCGGGGCCCTCGAGGTCCACCAGGAGGGCCCGCAGAGACGGGTACTCGTTGAGCAGCACAGATCCGAAGCCCCACAGCGAAGCGGCCACCGGCGGCTCGGAGTGCTGCGGATCCGCGGGGTCCCCGGGCAGCCACTGGGCTCGCTCGGTGACGAGCTGGATACGCAGATCGCGGCCGGAGCCCAGGCGTTCGGCCTCCGCCACCAGCGCGAGCAGATCGCGGTAGTTCCGCTCCGACTCGGTACGCAGCCGCGCCTCTCCGTCGAGGTCCGGCTCCGGCCGCCAGAACCAGCACAGGTCCGTGATCGCGGGGTGCTCGGCGAGCAGACGGCCCGCGTCGGCAGCGTCGGGGGCGTGGTGCAGATCGAGCCCCGCCGCGGCCGTACGGTCCGCCAGACCGGGCAGCGTGCCCCGGTCGCGGCCGACGACCAGCACCGAACGGCGGCCGCCCGAGGAGGACTTGGCCGAGGGCAGCGAACGCTTGATCCAGCGCGGCCGCAGGAGCATGCGCTCGCCGGGGTCCGCCGGTGCCCCGGCCACCCGCTTGAGCCGCACCCCGTGGACGACGAACACCGGACGCGATCCCTCCAACGCCACGATGTCGGCCGTCAGTTCCGTGCCCGCCTCGTCGAGGGCCACCTGGATCAGCACCCGCAGCCCGCCCTTGGGCCGCTTCAGCAACTCGACGCGGCCGAACCCGACCGGCAGATAGGTGCCGTCGAGGTCGATCGCCGCACCGAGGGTCTGCATGGCGCAGTCGAGGACGGAGGCGCGGAGATGCTCGCCCACCGGGGTGTCGAGACCGCGGAGTTCACCGATCGCAAATCCGTCCGCGTACCGGTCGACGGTGACGACCCGGCGGAACTCGGGCCCGTACGGCAGGCCCAGCTCGGCGTAGCGCTCGTAGAGATCCTCCCCCCTGTGCCGGATCTCCTCGGTGCCGCACGCGGCGGCCGCGACGCGCAGCCGGTCGACCACATCGCCGAGAGCGGCGGGCCCGGCGGGGGCGCGGCCCAGAGTCGCGGTGGCGTGGACACGTTCGATGACACCGTCCCGGCCGTCGACGCGGCTGGCGATCTCGACCGTGGCCGGGCCGCCGGGGTCCTCGCCGGCGGGGCGCAACCGGGTGCGGACCTCGACCGGTTCCCCCTCGCGCAGGAAGAGCGGTTCGAGGATGCTCATGTCCTCGACGAGCCGCGCGGTCTCGCCGTGGACGGCGTCCTGGAGGGCCAGGGCGATCTCGACATACCCGGCTCCCGGGAAGACGACCTGATCCATGACCACGTGGTCGGCCAGATACGCGGGGGCGCCCGGATGCAGCGAGGCGGCGAACTCCCGCTCGCCCGCGGCCCGTTGGGCCTCGGTGGTCACCTCACGTCCCAGCAGCGGGTGATGGGCCCGGCCCATGGCTGTCGCGGCCTGTGCCCCCGTGGCGCGCGCGCCGGGGAGCGGGTAGCGCTTCCTGGCGAACGCATACCCCGGCAGCGCGAGGCGGCGTCCGGGACGCTCCTCGTGGTAGCCGCTCCAGGAGACGGGAAGCCCCGCTTCGTAGACCCGCGCCAGGGAGTTGCGGACCGTGGTGGCCGCGGAGTCGGCACGCGACATGCTCGCCACCCAGACGTGCGCGGAGGCCTCACCGCACTGCTTGCCGATACCGGTGAGCGCGGAGGACGGTCCGACCTCCACGAAGACATGCCGGCCGCGGGCCTGGACGCAGGCCATGCCCGCCGCGAAGTTCACGGGCTCGGCGATGTGCCGCACCCAGTACTCCGGGGTGCCGGCCTCGGCGAGGGTGGCGACCTCGCCGGTGAGGTTGGAGACGAAGGACAGCCGCGGCTCCTGGAAGGCGATGTCGCCGACCGCCTCCCGGAAGGCGTCGAACACCTCGGCCATCAGCGGCGAGTGGAAGGCATGCGACACCGGCAGCGCCTTGGTGGTCAGCCCCTGGGCCCGCAGCTTGCCTGTGATCTTCGCCAGGGAGCCGAGGCCGCCCGAAACGACGCACTGACGGGGTGAATTGAGCGCCCCGAAGCTGACGTCGTCGTAGCCCTCCAGTAGCGGGGCGACGTCCTCGGCAGCGGCCATCACGGAGACCATGCCCCCCGGTGCGGACACCGACTGCATCAGCCGCGCCCGCGCGGCAACGAGCCTGACCGCATCCGGCAGGGAGAACAGCCCGGCGATTGCCGCCGCGGTGATCTCACCGACGCTGTGGCCGAGCAGGATCCCGGGCTTCACGCCCCACGACATCCACAGGCGGGCGGTCGCGTACTCGAGGGCGAAGAGCGCGGGCTGGGTGTGGACCGTCCGGTTGATCTCCTCGGCGCTGCCCGGAGCCTGACCGAACATCAACTCCTTGAACGAGCACCCGAGATGGGTGGCGAAGAGCCGGTCGCATGCGTCGAGATGACGGCGGAAGACCGGAAAGCGGTCGTAGAGGCCGCGGCCCATGCCCACGTACTGCGAGCCCTGGCCGGTGAAGAGGAATGCGACACCGGCGTCGCGGAACCCGTCGTGCCCGCCGTCGCCCCCGCGCTCCAGATGCCGTTCCAGGAGCCGGTCCAGTTCCTCGCGGGAGATGACCGGGCCGGCCAGCCGCGCCCCGAGGTGCGTACGGCCGAGGTTGGAGCTGTGGCACAGGTCGGGAATCGCGACCTCGGGCCGCTCCGCCAGGAACTGCCGGTAGTTCTCCACCTGTTGGCGCAGGGACGAGTGGTCCTTGGCGGAGAGCGTGAACACGGCCGTGCCGTCGTCGGGTGCGGAGGGGACGGCCGCCGCGGGAGGCGCCTGCTCCAGGACGACCGAGGCGATGGTGCCCGCGAAGCCGAAGGAGTTGACCAGGGCGCGGCGTGGGCCCTTCGCTTCCCAGGGGCGTATCTCGGTGGGAACGTCCACCCGGTAGCGGTCCCAGGGGATGTGGCGGGAGGGCGTCTCCAGATTGATGTGCGGGTAGATCGCCGCGTCCTGGAGCTGGCAGACGACCTTCGCGACGCCGCCGATGCCCGCCGCGGCCTCCATATGGCCGATGTTGGTCTTCACCGACCCGACGACAAGCGGGTCCGCCGCCGTACGTCCTTCGGCGAACACGGTGTTGATCGACCCCATTTCGATGGGGTCGCCCAGCGAGGTGCCGGTCCCGTGCGCCTCGACGTAGCCGATGTCACCGGGCTCCAGCATCGCGCTCGCGAGCGCGTCCTTCATCAGGGCGACCTGCGCGGTGCCGTTCGGCACGGTCAGACCGCCGCTCTCGCCGTCCTGCCTGACCGAGGAGCCGCGCACCAGCGCGAGCACGGTGTCGCCGTCGCGCCGCGCGTCGGAGAGCCGTTTGAGGACCAGCATGCCGGCTCCCTCGCTGCGGCTGTAGCCGTCGGCGGAGTCGTCGAACGTCTTGCACTTCCCGTCCGGCGACAGCATGTTGGCCCGGGAGTAGACGATGTGGTTCCGGGGGTGGTGGTTGACGTTCACGCCGCCGGACAGGGCGATGTCGCACTCGCGCCGCCGCAGTCCATGGACGGCGAGATGGAGGGCCACCAGAGACGAGGAGCACGCGGTGTCCACACTCATGCACGGGCCGCGCCAGCCCAGGAAGTACGACAGGCGGCCGGCCGCGGCGCTGTGCGCGGTCCCGGCGGCCACAGCGGCGTCGAGGGCCCCGAGGTCCAGCGATTCCACCTCGATCGCGAAGTCCATCTGGCCGACACCGAGGTACACGCCGCCTTTGCCCCCGCGCAGGGCGGCAGGGTCGATGTTCGCCGACTCCAGGGCGTGCCACGCCGATTCCAGCGCCCAGCGGTGCTGAGGGTCGATGAATTCGGCTTCCTTGGGGGATATGTTGAAGAACTTGGCGTCGAATTCATCCAGACCGGAGACGAATCCTCCGCCGGCGGCGAGCGGCCGCCTCCCCGCGTTCTTCTCATCAGCCTGGAATGTCTCCATGTCCCAGCGGTCCGCCGGGACGGGGCCCGTACCGTCGAGCCCGGCACGGAGGAATGCGGAGAAGGCCTCGGGCGTGTTGTTGTCCCCCGGGAAACGGATGCCCATGCCGACGACGGCGATCGGCTCGTACTTCTCCAGCAGCAACTGCTTGACCATGGCGTCATTACGGGACGGCGAAGCCGTGTCGGTCACTGGTGATCCCTGCCCAACTGCGATGAGACGGCGGTGTGCGATGCGTATGGATTTCAGCCCCGGTCAGGACTGGTCGTGCCCCGGTCAGGACTGATAGAGCTCCCTGAGCATGTCGTCGACCAGGTCCTTCGTCGGAGCGTCCGGCTGCTGCGCGGCCATCGGACGTGGTGGCTCCGTGGTGAAGAATTCCGGCAGGACCTCGGCGACGAGAAAGTCGACGAGATGGCCGACGGTCGGGTTGTTGAAGAGGTACGCCGAATCCAGAGGGCGGCCGATCACCTGTTCAAGACGCGTCCTCGTATCGGTGGCGCCGAGCGATGTGAGGCCGAGTTCGAAGTAGCTCTCGTGATGTGGCAGGACATCCGTCTCGTCCATCATGAGTTCACGCTTGAACTCGGCCACGACCAACGATTCGAGCACCGCTCGGCGCTCGGACAGTGGTATTCCGGCCAAATCCTTGAGCCAGGGTGTGGGCGTTGTCATGCCGCTCCTCGGGTCGGGTTTTTCCATGCCTGTTGACCACCGGTCCGCGCAGGGATCAGGATCGGGGCGTCAGATGTTTCGGAATACGAAGGGAAATGGGGGAACAGTGACGCACGAGGAGACCGACCCGAACGCCGCCGCCCGGCAGCGGGCCGAGGAGCTCTACGCCACGGACGAGACCTGCCGGATGCTGGGCATCATGCTGAAGGAGTCGGGCCCGGGCAGGGCGTCCGTGTGGATGCGCATCACGGACACCATGGTCAACGGCCACGGGACGGCGCACGGCGGCTTCCTCTTCCTGCTGGCCGACGCGGCGTTCGCTTTCGCGTGCAACACCCATGGCCCGGCGACCGTCGCCCAGGGTGCCCAGGTCACCTATCTGCGCCCCGCACATCCGGGTGACGAACTTGTCGCCGAGGCCGTCGAGCGAGCCCGATACGGACGCAGCGGCGTCTACGACGTCACGGTCCGTCGCTCGGACGGCGTGGTCATCGCGGAGTTCCGCGGACAGAGCCAGATGCTCACCGGCCGCACCTCCCCGCCACGACAGGACTGACCGCCACGACAGGGCTGACCGCCACGACAGGGCCGACCCCCGAGGCAGGACGGACCGCCGAGGCAGGACGGACCGCCGAGGCAGGACGGACCGCCACGCCAGGACCGACAACCGCGGCGGGATCGGCTGCGTCACCCGCGGACCGGGTCGGGCCCCGCCTGGGGCCGGCCGCGTCACCTGCGGGACCATTTCGGATCCCGGCCGAGGACCGCGAGCATGCGGTCCTCGGCACTGTCCTGCTCCGACACCGCGAGCGCCGGACGGAACGCGGCCCCCGGGCGCTCACGCGAGGGCCCTTCGGGCACCTCCGTCCGCGCCACCTCCTCCGCCCGCTCGAGCAGGTCCGTGTCGTAGCCCGCCGGAATCCCGATCGCCGCGGCCACGTCCCACCCGTGCACCACGTAGTCCAGGAAGTGGAAGCCGATGGCGCGGGCGGCGGGGAAGCGCATCTTCGGGTGGATCTCAGGCAGCCAGAACTCCCGCTCCAGCACGCCGTCCCCGGCGAACGCGGCGAGGACGCGCTCGACCGACTCCGCATAGCCGCGCCGGGGATCCTGCAACGGCACCTCCAGCCACGCACGGGTGTCGGCGACCTCGCCCTCCGCTGCCGTGGCGAAACCGTGGTGCTGGGCCGTCATGTGCTCCACGAGCCGGCGCAGCGTCCACTCCGAGCACGGTGTCGGAGCGTCCCAGTCGTCCGCCCGTACCTGCTCGACGATCTCCGTGCTGCGCTGCACGGCCCGGCGGTTGAGGTCGAGGATGTCGGTCATCGTCATGCCTTCCTGCCGCCGTTCTCCCGCCACCAGCGCCGTCCGGACTCGGGCAGGGTGGAGACGGGGTCGTAGAACGGGTAGTGGCGGGTCAGGGCATCGGGGTCGTCGAGCTCGATGCCGGTGCGGTAGTTCTTCGTCCAGTACGAGATGCCGTACTCGCGGTCGTAGTCGGCGAGTTGGTGGACCCAGCGCTTCCCCACGTACGGCACGTCGCAGACGATCCGGGGTGTGGCGTAGCCCGGCAGGTACCCCATGATGTTGTGCTGGAGTTCCTGGGCCTCCCGGACGGCGACCCGCCAGTGCTCGGCGTTGGGGATCATGTCGCACATGTAGAAGTAGTAGGGCAGGATGTTCGCCTCGCCCTGCAGCAACATGCACAGATCGAGCAGCGCCTCGGGCGTGGTGTTCACCCCGCGCATCAGGACGCCCTGGTTGCGGATGTCACGTACGCCCGCGTCCAGCGCGGCCCGCGACGCCTCGGCCACGAGCGGCGTGACCGACTGCGCGTGGTTGACGTGCGTGTGGACGGCGAGATTGACGGCTCGTCGCGCTGCCGTACGGGCCACCCGCTCCAACCCCTCCAGCACCGCGGGCTGCAGCCAGTGCTGCGGCAGTCCCGTCAGTGCCTTGGTCGCCAGTCGGATGTCCCGGATGTTGTCGAGGTCGAGCAGTCGCATCAGGAACGACTCCAGACGCGGCCATGGGACATTGGCCACGTCCCCGCCCGACACCACCACGTCGCGCACGCCCGGTGTGCGCTTCAGATAGTCGATCATCTGGTCCTGGCGGTCGGCCGGGGTGAGCGTCAGTTTCAGCTTGTCCACCTGGGGCGTGGAGGTCCCAACGAGGTCCATACGGGTGCAGTGGCCGCAGTACTGGGGGCAGGTGGACACCAGCTCCGCCAGCACCTTGGTCGGGTAGCGGTGGGTCAGGCCCTCCACCACCCACATCTCGGCCTCGTGCAGCGAGTCCCGCTCGGCGTACGGATGGCTCGGCCACTCCGGGTCGCGGTCGCTGAACACCGGCAGCATGTAGCGCCGCACCGGATCCGCCAGGAAGGCGTCGGTGAAGGACTGCGGGTCCGAACCGGCCCGCGGTGCCATGGTGTTGAGCATCTGCGGGGTGAGCAGCATGGACATCGTGGCGAAGCGCTGCTGATCGGCTTCCAGGTCCTCGAAGAAGCGGTCCTGGAGGAGAGAGCCGGTCACGGCGCGGAGCTGCCCCGCGTTCTTGACGCAGTGGGCGCGCTGCCACTGGGCGTTGCGCCACTGTGCCTCGGTGACGTCCCGCCAGCCGGGCAGGCGCCGCCAGTCGGGCTCGACCAGGGTCGCGCGCTCGTACTCGTAGGGCTGCTGAGTCGGTAAGGTGCGTATTTTCGGTGCCGTGCGGGCTTCCATGGCGATTCCTAGCCGATCGACGTGGGGCGGGTGCGGTGGCGGTCGAGCACGCGTGTGACGAGCTCCTCCGCGGCACCCAGGTAGTTGGCCGGATCGAGCAGATCCGGGAGCGCCGTACCGTCGATGAGCCGGTCCGCCGCCTCGGGCGACGCGGCCAGCACTTCTTCGAAGGGGCGACGGGTGTTGACGGCCTCGCGCGCCACCTGGCCCAGCAACCGCTTGGCGGCGGCCTTGCCGAGCAGCGGGGCGAGCGCGGCGTTCAGGCGCTCGGAGACCACGGCGCCGCCGGTCAGGAGCAGGTTGGCGAGCAGGCGCTCGGGGAACACCGCGAGTCCTTCGGCGAGTTCGGCCGCGGTGCTCGCGGAACCCGCCGCCAGCCGCAGGGCCTCGCGCATCGGCTGCCACTCCGACTGCCAGCCGCCCGGGGAGCGTTCGTCCTCGGCGAGAAGACTCTGACCGAGCATGGACGCGTACGCGGGCGCCTGCCGCGCCGCCGAGACGATGAGGGTGGCGAGGACGGGGTTGCGCTTCTGCGGCATCGCGGACGACACCCCGATCCCCTCCGCAGCCGGCTCTGCGACCTCGCCCACCTCGGTCCGCGACATGCCCAGCACATCCGCCGCGAACTTGCCGAGGCCGCCGGTCACGGCGGTCACGGCCCAGCCGAGATCGGCCAGGGGCGTACGGGCGGTGTGCCAGGGCGATTCGGGCTCGCGCAGGCCCAGCTCGGCCGCGAAGGCGGCCGTCAGCTCGGCCGCGTGGCCCTTCGTGGGAAGGCCCGCCACACGCGCGTACTCCACGTACGCGGCGAGAGTGCCGGCCGCGCCGCCGAGCTGTGCGGGCAGCGACGCCCGCACCTGCCGGACCCGGTCACTCGCATCCAGCACGAGCGTGAGCCAACCCGCCGCCTTCAGCCCGAAGGTGACGGGGACCGCGTGCTGGGTGAGCGTGCGCCCCGCCATCGGTGTACGCGCGTGGTCGTCCGCGAGCTGCGCCAGCGCCGCGGCGGCGCGCGAGAGGTCCGCGTCGAGGCGGGTCAGCGTCCGCGCCGCCAGCACCATTGCGGCCGAGTCCAGGATGTCCTGGCTGGTGCCGCCCCGGTGCACATGGTCGGCGGCCTGCGGGTCCACCCGGGCGACGGCCTCCGTGAGTGCTCGTACCAGTTCGACGACCGGATTGGCCGATGCCCGTGCACGGCAAGCCAGTTCGGCGACCCCGACCGGCGACGAGGCGGCCGCCGACTCGATCGGCCCGACGGCGGACTTCGGGATCACTCCCAGCCGTGCCTGGCAGCGGGCCAGCGCCACTTCAACCTCGAGCATGGCCGCGACCCACTCCTCGTCGCACAGCGGGTCGCCGGCCCCTGCCCACACCGGGCTGAGAAGCCCGGCGTCGAGACCGGGCGTCGTGCGTACGGGAGTTGTGCGTACGGGAGTTGTGCGTCCGGGTGTTGTGCGTCCGGGTGTTGCGTCCACCGTCAGTCTCCTTCCAGCGTGGCGACCGGCGGCCCGGAACTCCGCTCCGAGCCGGAATCCGCCGACGCGCGTCCGCGCGCGGCCAAGGCCGCCCGGGCGATCGCGTCGGCGTCACCGAGGATCACCGAATCCGATCCGGGCCTGATGCCGGCAGCGGTCGCCCAGTGCACGGACTCGGTGGGAATGCCGAACGCGAACCGGCGCGGGTGCGGCAGGCCGTCGGCGCCCACCACGTGGTACGGCTTGGGTGTGACGGCCAGGCCGCCGGACCGCCACGGGTCCCGGCCGGGGGACTCGACGGCGTACGGACGGCACGCGCCCTGCGCCACGAGATCCCGGATGAGCGGATCGGTCGTGGTCCGCAGGTCGAACTCCGGCAACCTGGCCTCGATGAGCGCCGTCGCCTCCACCCCGGGGCCGGGGACGCGCTCCGAACTCACCACGAACGCCCGGCGGTCGGGGGAGGCAGTGACCCGCATCCCCGGGCCGGCCACGTCGAGCACTCCGGCCTCCAGGAGCGCGGTCATCTCCTCGATTCGGCTGACCGGCGGGCCGATCGAGACGAACGCGTTCAACGGCGTGTACCAGGAATGGAGTTCGTCGCGATAGGAGGCGCCCGTGATCCCGGAGTGGTCCACGACCAGCCGCACCTCGTTGCGGAGGTCGCGCATCACGTCGAGCGCCGCCTTCAGTGGTCCCCGTACGTTGCCGCGCCGGGCCTCGGCGATGTCCTCCCGCAGATGCTCCAGCAGCCACGCCCGGTACGCCCCGGCGTCCGCGAACTCCCGGTCCCCGTAGGGCCGGGCGATGCGGTCCCAGTTCCAGCGCCTGTCCTCCCCGACACCGAAGCGCCGCAGCAGCGACTCCTCGAATGCCGTCCGGGCGTCCCGTGAGCCCGTACCGTCCCCGTGCTCCCGGGCCCCGTTGCAGAACTCGGCGAGGAAGACGTCCGCGTCGTACCGGCCGCGCTCGCCGGCGATCAGCGCGTGGTAGTAGACCGCGCGCACCTCCCGGTCGACCAGCGGCCAGACGTCCGTGGTGAACGCGACCGGCTGCCCGGCCTCCTTCCGCCGCCGGAGATGGCCGATGGCCTCCTCGTTGAGAAACAGCGGATGGTGGCGGCCCGTCGCCCCTTTCTGGTTCTCACCCCGCGAGTGATAGGGCACGCCGCGCCGCGAACCGGCGATCAGCCGCGGCTCGTCGCCCGAGGGGCGGTAGCGCAGCTTCCCCGCCTCCCGGACGAACGAGCCGCCGCGCCCCGTGGTGAGCAGCGCCAGATGGTCGAAGAAGTTGAGCCCCATGCCCCTGAGCGCCACCGTCTCGCCGGGCGCGATACGGCCGACGTCGGCGTCGGCCGGGTTGCCCCTGGGCACGTACGCGAGCTCGTGCCCGGTCGCGAATGCCCGCAGTCGCCGCTCCTCCGCGCTGAGCGGCATGTCCACGTGCCCGAGCGCCAGCACGACCGCATCACAGCCGGTCAGCTCGACGCCGTTCTCCAGGGTCACCGTCTGCGATCCGTCGGCCTCGTCCCGGACGGCCAGCGCCCGGCACCCATGGGTCTCGACGGCGATGTGCTCCGGCACGGTGCGGATCAGCCGGTCGAACACCCAGCCCAGATACCGCCCGTAGAACGACCGGGTCGGATACGAGTCCGGGCCCAGGCGCCGCGCCTCCTCGTACACATGCGGCGGGTACGGCACGAACGGTTCCAGCCGCTCGAGCAGCTTCGCCCACTCGTACAGGCTCGGCCCCTGCGACAGCGGGCCCTCGCAGTTCACGCTCTCGTCGGTGAACATCGTGACCTGCGAGGCGACGGTGTTCATCAGCAGGACGGAGGGCTGGCTGGTGCGCCACACCCTGCAGCCCAGCCGCAGATACGGTTCGACGATGTGCACGACCACCGGCGCACCGGTCGCCGCGGCGTTGGCGCAGGCCCGTTCGACCACCGACAGCCCACGGGGACCGGCCCCGATCACGCATAACGTCGTGGCATCGCTCTGAAGCATGCCGGAGTTCATCCTTTGCTCGATGTGACTGCGGACCGGGGCCGGGCGCGTGAGCGCATGGGGACCTCAGCCCCGCGCGGACGTGCGGTCCGCCTCGGTGAACAGGCCTGCCCAGCGGGTTCGCAGCTCGCGCTTGAGTGCCTTGCCGGTCACGCCGGTCGGATAGTCGGCCGCCTCGCGGGCGACGATGACGGCGGCCAGCGGGGACAGCCCGGCCGCGGTGAGCTCCTTGTTGGCCTGCTCGCGCAGCTCCTCCGCCGACGGCTCCACCACCCCCGGCTGCAGGCGCACCACGGCGACCGGCCGGTGACCCTCGCCCCCGGCGCCCGGTATGCCGACGACGGCGCAGTCCAGGACGGTGTCGGCGCAGTCGGCCAGCAGCACTTCCTCCAGGGGAAGGCTGTAGACCGGTCCGTCCGCGGTCTCCATCACATCCACCGTCCGGTCGAGGTGGTAGAAGTTCCCCTCCTCGTCCTTCCTCGCCACATCGCCCGTGAGCCAGTAGCCGTCGAGTTCGAAGCTGCGCGTCAGCTCGGGCGCGTTCCAGTAACCGGGCGTACGCGAGGGCGTCTTGACCGCCAGCAGACCGACGGTGCCCACCGCCACCTCCTCGCCCTCCGGGGTGAGGACCGCGGCCGCGTGCACCACCTCGGTGGGCTTGCCGACGCAGCGGTCATTGCGCTCCGTTTCGGGGGTGGTGACCTGTCCGAAGAGGGCCATGCCCATCTCGGAGGAACCGAGCCCGTCGATGAACTGCGAGCCGGGCAGCGCGGCTTCGGCCTCGCGATCCTGGGGGAGCAGCCACGGCTTGATCAGGCCCGCCGGTCGCTCGCCGAGCGTGACGAGGCGGCGTATGTGCCCGTGGTGCGCTCCGTCCCCGGTGTTGAACCAGCTGTGCACCTTGGCGGCGCCCTTGGCGGGCAGCTCGCCGGTCGCCAGCTCGACGAAGGTACGGGGGAAGGAGGCGACCATCGTCGGGAGGAAGGCCTCCATCACCGGCTCCACGGTGCTGCGCCGCCAGTCGCCCATGACGACGGTGGGCAGTGCGATGAGGGTGGCGGTGAGGAAGTAGCTCAGGCCGCCGGCGTGCGTGTGCGGCATCAGCGACATCAGCCTGTCGTCGGGCGAGCAGGGGAACCGCTCCATCCGCGGCTCCTTGCCGGCCCAGAACTGCCGGTGCGCGAGCATCGTCGACTTCGGCGTGCCGGTGGTGCCCGAGGAGTGGATGAGCGCGACGACCTCGTCCGGGGCGTGCTCGTACGGGTAGGCCGCCGGCAGTTCGCCGTCCTCCGGGTCGTAGGCGCGCAGTTCGGCGGCCGGGATGATGAAGCGCGGCCTGTGCCGGTTGCCCTCGTTGCGGTAGGCGGCGACGAGCCGGGTGGGGTCGTCCGCGACGAGTCCGGATGCGCCCACGTGGTCGAGGTAGCGAATCGCGGTGCGCTCCGGCATGGCGTCGTTGATCATCGCGGGGATGGCCCCGAGGGCGGTGAGCGCCAGGAAGTGCAGCAGCGGTTCGAGGCCCTCGGCCACGTAGACCCCGATCGGGTCGCCCGGCTTCACGCCGTTCGCCCAGTACCAGCGGGCGTAGCGGTCTCGCAGATCCGCCAGGTCCCGCAGGCTGTGGCCGCGCAGGACGACCTCGCCCCGGTGGTCGGTGGAGTGGCTGAAGGCGTACGGGACATCGGCGTGGGGGTTGGCCTCCAGCGCCTTCTGCAGGAAGTTGCCGGCACCCAGATCGGGGTCGGTCATGAACTTCTGGCGTACGGACAGAGGGGCTACGGGGCTCTGGACGCTCATCGTGCACTCCCGGAGTGGTGGTCGAGGGACGCTGTTTCCGCGGCCGCCCGGTGCCCCGAGCGGATGGCGCCTTCCATGAGGCCGAAGAACTCGGTACTGGTCTCCGTGCCGGCCCAGTGGACCCGCCCGTGCGGGAGGATCAGACCGGGTCCCTGCGCGGTCCAATCGCCCGGGCCGAAGAGGGCCGCATAACATCCGCGGCTGTAGGGCTCGTTGACCCAGTCGGTGACGTGGAAGCCGATGGGCTCGGGCAGATCGGGGAAGAGACGGGCGGCCTGGGCGAAGGCCGCCGCCCGCTGCTCGGCCGCGGGCAGAGCGCCGAACCGGCGGGCCTCGTCGCCGGTGACGAAACCGGTCAGCACGCCCACGCCGTCGGCGGAGGGCGAGTCGTCGACGGTGGACAGCAGCGGACCGTCCGCGCTGACCGACCAGCCGGACAGCCCGTCCGCCCGCCACAGCGGGGAAGGATGGATCAGATGGACCTTCACGGCACAGCCGGGTGCGGTGCGTTCGCTGGAACGGGGCGCGGGCAGCCCGGGCCGGAAGGCGATGCGGTCGGCCAGGACCGGAGGAATCGCGACGATCACCGCGTCGGCCCGTACGGAACGGGTCGCGGAGTGCACCGTCACCCCCGAGTCGTCCTGCTCCACGGCCCGTACGGGCTCGCTCAGGCGCACCCGGTCGCCGAGCCGGTCGGCGAGTGCTGCGCACAGGCCGTGGGCGCCGCCTTCGATGCGCCACTCCTGCGCGCCGCCCTCGAAGGCGTTCAGATACGTCAGCCCGGCTCCGGACCGCAGGTAGAACGCCATGTGGAGGACGGAGACGTCCGTGGGCGCGGCGGCCATCATCTCGCCGAGGAAGAGCGGGAAGAACAGGCGGCTGTCCGGGTGGCGGAGGTTCTGCTCGGCCCACTCGGCAGCCGTCATGGCGTCCAGGCGGGCGGCGTCCGGGGTGAGCCAGGGCGCCTCGGGGCATACGCTGCGCGTCACCTCGTCGAGCAGGTCGAACAGCTCGCCCAGCGCCACACCGTTGAGCGGCGGGAACCTGCCGGGGACGGTCTCGCTCCCGGACGGGGAGAGCGCGAAGCGGCTGTTCCCGTCCATCGTGGTGGGGGCCGTCTTGAGCCCCATGTCGGCCATCAGGCCCAGTAGTTCGGTGTGGCGCTCGCCGAGGTACGCGGCTCCCGCGTCCGCCCAGGTTCCCGGCGCCACCTCGATGCCGTGCATGCGGCCGCCGACCCGGTCGCGGGCTTCCAGGACCTCGACCTCGACCCCGCGCGAGGCCAGATCGTGGGCCGCGGTGAGGCCTGCGGCGCCGGCCCCTACGACGACGACGCTCACCGGCTCACGCTCGCGATCTTCGCGGACAGTGCGCTGGCCGTGGGAGCGGCGGCGAAGTCGTCGAACGACAGCTCCACCCCGTGCCGGCGCGCGACCGCGCTCAGGACGCGGGTCCCCAGCAGCGAGTCGCCGCCGAGTTCGAAGAAGTCGGAGTCCGCGGTGATGGTGTCGGTCTCCAGCACGCGGCGGAAGATGTCGACGATGTCGTCAGCGCTCATGGGCTGTCCTGTTCTGTGAAGCCGGCGGGGTGTGATGCAGCCGGTGCGTCGCGGTGCGATCGACCTTTCCGCTGGCGGTGTAGATGAGTTCGGGAACGACGGTGACCCGGTGCGGTACGAGATGGCCCGGGACCGTTCTGCGCAGATGGGCCAGGACCTCCTGGGCGAGGCTCTCGCCCGCGTCGGGCGAGGCCACCAGATAGGCGGCCATCGTGGTGCGGCCCGCGGCGCGCGTGCCCACGACGGCCGCTCCCGTGACGCCGGGGTGGCCGGTGAGGTGTGCCTCGACCTCCGCGGGATCGACGCGGATGCCGCGCACCTTGATCTCGGCGTCGAGACGGCCCTCGTGGACGACATGACCGTCGGGGCGGCGGCTGACCCGGTCCCCGGTCCGGAACCAGCGCACGGCGCCGTCTCTGCCCTCGCGGACCACGAACTTCTCCGCGGTCGGCCCGGGAAGGCCGCGGTAGCCCAGGGCCAATGACGGTCCGGAGACGAGGAGTTCACCGTCCTCAGCGATGTCGTCCCGCACGTGCGGGAGCGGTCTCCCGATGGGCACGCGGGCGTTCTCGCCCCACCAGACGCCGGGTCCTGGGGCGCCGGGGCCGTGCAGGTCGACGGCGTGGGTGATCAGGGTGGTCTCGGTGCAGCCGTAGGTGTTGACGAGCCGGATGCGGCCAGTGCCCAGGACGCGCCAGTCGGCCAGACGGGCGGGGTTCACGGCCTCACCGCCGATGACCACGGTGCGTACGCAGTCGGGCAGCCGGGCCTCGTCCTCCACGAGGTGGTGGACGAGCTCGTGCCAGAACGCGGTGGGCAGATCGAGCAGGGTGATGCGCTCCTCCGTCACGGTCCGGAGCAGCCGGGGCAGCGAGCCGGTGTACGCCTCGTCGTGGAAGACGAGGGTCGCTCCCGCAGTGAGGGCGGGCAGGATCTCCTCGAAGCTGGTGTCCCAGTTGAGCGAGGCGAACTGCAGCACCCGGTCCTCGGGCCGGAGGCCGAAGAGGCAGCGGAGCGAGGCCACCGAGGCGGCGACGGCCCGGTGCGGGGTGACGACCGGCTTCGGCTTGCCGGAGGAGCCGGAGGTGAAGAGCGTGTACGCCGGGTCGTCCGGCGCCGGCCGCGGGAGCGGACCGGTATCGGCCGAACCCTGGGGCTCCGGCTCGGGGACAGCGACCGACGCGACGCCCGGGGGCGCTTCGGCTCCGGGCTTCGCCGCCAGAACCGTGGTGCAGTCGACGGCCTCCAGCAGCGCCCGCTGCCGGGCGGTGGGGAAGGCGGGGTCGACGGGGCAGTAAGTGCCGCCGGCGGACAGCACACCGAGCATGGCGACGATCGTGGCGGGGGAGCGGTCGGTCAGAACCCCGACGACTCCGGGGGAGGGCCCCAGCCGCGCGGCCGTGGCGCGTACCCGGCGCGCGAGCCCGGAATACGTCAGGGCCTGTCCGTTGTGAGAAATTGCCGGCCTGTCTGGATGGTTACGGGCCGCCGTCATGAAGGCGTCAACTAAGTCCGACATCAGAACCGTGTTTCAATCGGTGAGGCGGAGAAGGGAATTGAAAGGAGCTCACCCGGAGGAAAACAGCCCAGCGGGGCATAACGATTACGCTAACACCAGGACTTCACGCTGAGTCAAGAACGAAGCGGACGTGATCCACATCACTCGCAACCTGAGCGGAACATTCCATTACTGGCGTCCTTGCGGCACGGTGACGGGTGGGGTAGGAACTTCACGATCACATAAGGAGGTTGCCACGCATGGCACAGCCATTTCAGTTACGCATCCTGGTCCGGGGCTATGAGCTGGACACGCAGGGACACTTGAACCAAGCCGTCTACCTGCAGTACTGCGAGCACGCGCGATGGGAGAGCCTCCGCGCGGCAGGTATCTCGCAGGACGCCCTGATTGCCACGCGGATCGGGCCCGCGGTGCTGGAGAACACGATGCGGTTCCATCGCGAACTGCGTGGCGGAGACGAAGTCGATGTCACCTGCCAATGGATTTGGGGTGACGGAAAGACATTCCGCGTGCATCAGGAGATCCGGAGGACCGACGGCGTGCTCGTCGCGGAATTGACAAGCGTCGCCGGCCTCATCGACCTGGACAAGAGAAAATTGATCCCGGAGCCTGCCGAGCATTTCCATAAGCTCGCCGAGCGTCCTGAAATCATGGGATTCTGAACGGAGTGGCGCCCGGTGGAGACCTCGCCCCGCGGAAGGGCGGAGCCTCCGCGGGCGCTTTCCGTCGGTACCTGTCCTTCCGGCTCATTCCGCCGGCCTCCCCCCGTCCCCGTTTCGAGGCGACGCCCTCCGGCCGACGCTTCCCGAGCTGCCGGGCCCCGGGCTGCCGGGCCCCGGGCTGCCGCTTCCCGAGCTGCCGGGCCCCGGGCCGCCGCTCCCCGCGCTGCCGGGCCTCGGGTCCCCGGGTCCTCGGCAGCTGCTTCCCGGGCTGCCGCTTCCCGAGCCGCCGGGTCCTCGGACGCCGTTTCCCGGGCTGCCGGGCCCCGGGACCCCGGGCCCTCGACCGCCGCGCGCTGTCGCGAGCTGGGACAGCGACAGCACGGCACGCGCGATGTCCGCGCCCTTCGTGCCGAGCCGGTCCGCGAAGCGGCACAACATCCGGTTCTCCCAGGCGAGTTCGGTCGCAGGGAGTCCCGAGACCCTCCGCACCGACTGGTACCTCCTGGCCAGCTCGGCCCTGCGCAGCACCATCGCGATGATCTGCTCGTCGAGATCGTCGAGCACGGCGCGGATCTCCCGCCCGTGGGTCTGCGCGGCACCCCCGGGCGTACCGCTCCGGGACGCGGCACCGGGCGTACCACCCCCGGGTACCGCTCCGCGGTACTGCACCGCCGACTGGCGCCTCGACTCCACCGGTGCCGTCACAGGAGATCCACCTGCCCGGCGGAGACGCGCGTGATGAACTCCAGCCTCGCGATGGCATCCCTGGCCAGAGCAAGCGCTTCCTCCGCGGTGGCCCCATGCGCACGGGCCTGCGCCAGACGGGAGTCGGAGCTCTGCAGTCCGTCAAGCATGCGTCCGGCGTTTGCGAGTA
This sequence comes from Streptomyces sp. NPDC051776, assembly GCF_040681345.1. NCBI lineage: Bacteria > Bacillati > Actinomycetota > Actinomycetes > Kitasatosporales > Streptomycetaceae > Streptomyces > Streptomyces sp. NPDC051776. Next base: position 280,233 of record NZ_JBFAYQ010000003.1, read on the forward strand.
CCTCCAGTCGTACGCCCTCCGGGTGCGGGCCGCCCGTACCGGCGACCTCGACGAGCACCCCCGCCGCCGGCGCGCCCGCGAACCAGATCGCCTCATGGTGCATTGCTCGCGCGGGATCTGCCAGCATCGCGCGGATGTCGGGCAGCACCTTCTCGCCGGTGCACTGCCGCAGTTGGTTCTCGACCAGGTCGATGCCCGTGGCGTCGGTGACCATGTTCCAGATCTCGTCGCCCCCGACACGCAGATGGGTCTCGATGATCCGCGGCCCGCCCTCGGTGAGGACGACCTCGGTGTGGGTGGGGCCGTACTCCACGCCCAGGGCGGCGAGTGCCGTGACCACATGGGCGCGGATCGCCTCGGCCTCCGCAGGAGGCAGCGGCGCGGGCATCACATGGCCCAGCTCCACCAGGCTGACCGGATCGGAGAACTTGCGGGTGATGGCAACGACTTCGTGCTCGCCCAGCTCGGAGAAGCACTCCACGCTGTACTGCGGGCCGGTGAGGAACGGCTCGGCCACCACCTCGGCCGGCTCGGCCGCCGCGGCCGGCTCGCCCGCCCCGCGCGCCCGCTCGAAGGCCGCCTCCGCCTCGTCGGCCGTGCGGACCACGGCGACGCCCGAACTCGACGTACCGCTACGGGGTTTGACCACGTACGGATAGCCGTGCTCGGCCGCGAAGGCGTGCAGGGCCGCAGTGCTGCCGACCGCCGCGGAACCGGTCGGCTCGACACCGGCCTCCGCCAGGTGCTGCCGCATGGCGAACTTGTCGAACACCAGGCGGACGGTCTCCGGTGAGTGCGCCGGCACCCCCAGGGCCTGCCCCACGGCGGCCGCCTTCTCCTGGCACTGGTCGCCGAAGGAGCCGATACGGGTCACCGGTTCCATCGCGTGGATCGCGCGGGCGAGTGCGACCCAGTGCTCGACGGGAGCGTCGGCCCCCACCGCGATGATCCGCGCGTGCCCCTCGGCCTCCTCCAGCTTGGTCAGATGCTCGGGGCGGCACATCACACTGGTGGTGATGCTTCTGCCCGTCGCAGCGCCGAGCGCACGCATGCGTCCGGGAATGTCGTAGCCGTTCCCGAAGACCAGTACGTGTTCTGACATGACGTCTTTCCCTCGTTCGGACACCGCCGCCGGACGGGTGCGGGCTGCGGGCATACCGGTCAGCCCCCGTCCGGCGTGGTGATCACGGAGATCTTTCCGGCGAGCTGCTCGCCGAGTGCGACGGCCGCGTCGGTGTCGGGGCCGGTGACCAGGACCTGGCCCACGCGGTCCCAACTGGCCTCCAGGGGGCGGATGGTGTCACCCGTCGCGACGGAGACGTCCACACCGAGGACGTTCTCGTGCTCCCGCACGTCGGTGTCCCCCTCGATGGCGGTGACCCGCCCGGGCTCGGCGGTGAGGAAGCGGGTGGCAGCGGCCGCCCGCGGCTCCGGGGGACCCTCCAGCGGGGGGAGCACCCCGGCGGCCCAGCCGGAGGCATAGCTTTCGATGTCCACCCCGTAGGCGGCTTCGACCAGGTCCATGATGCGATCGCCACCGGGACGGCCGTGCGACTCGATCAGCCGGGGGCCGCGCTCGGTCAGCTTCACCTCCGTATGTGCGGGGCCGTGACGCAGGCCCAAGGCGTCCAGGGATTCCACGGCGCAGCGGATTACGGCCTCCTCGTCGACCGACGGCAGCCGGGCCGGCATGGCGTGGCCCGACTCCACGAAGCTGCCGAGCGTCGTCTTCTCGGTGACCGCCAGCGGCACGTGGCGTCCGTCGAAGCTCAGCGACTCGACGCTGAACTCCGGCCCGTCCAGGTACTCCTCCATCAGAAAGCGGTCGACGGGGAAGTAGGTCGCGAAGAGGTGGTCCGTACGGCCGCGCAGGTCGGTGATCGCGCGCCAGACGTCCTCGACCGCCTCCGGGCCTTCCACCTTCCGTACGCCGAAACTGGCCGCCGCGTCCACCGGTTTGACGATGAACGGATAGCCGTGGCGCGCCCCGAAGTCCGACAGGGCGGCGCCATCGGTGACCGCCCCGGCCGCCACGGCGTCGGCCCGCCAGGACAGATGGAGGCGCATGGCCTCCTTGTCCCGCATGAGCCGGGCGCAGCGGTGGCTGTTGCCGGGGAGGCCGAGGGCGTCGCTGATGAGACCGACGGGCTCCACGCCCGGCTCGGTGATGGTCGCGACGCCCGAGAAGCCGAACACCTCGTGGGCGGCGGTCACCAGCGGCCGCAGCACGGACCAGTCGGTGTAGTCGGCCAGCAGGGCGGCCTCGACCAACTCCGCGTGCTCGGGCCGGTATTCCTCCGGGCGCTGGACGTTGACCACGCGAAGCCCCAGCTCCCTGGCCTTGCATACCGTCTCGACCCGGCCACCGATGATCAGCAGCGTACGGCCGCCGCTCGCGTCGGTCCGGTCCTTCGTGTCCGTCCGGTCTATCGTGTCCGTCCTCTTCGTCCCCATGGCCCGTCAGCTCCTGGCCAGTTCGCCGGGGACGTCCGGTCCGGAGGCGTCCGGGGCGGGCGTGTCCTTGCGGTCCGGGGCGGGCGTGTCCTTGCGGAGAGCATCCGGAACCGGCGTCTCCCCGCCCCCTTCCGCCGTCACAAGCCGCTCGGCCAGCCTCCGTTCGCCCCACCGCACAACCGGGATCATCGCGAAACCGGCCGCAGCGAAGAGCGCGCCCAGCAGCAGCCAGCCGGGCCAGCCCCAGTAGACGAGCATCCCCGTCAGCGCGAGCGGCCCCACGATCTCCGCCACCGTCAGACCGGAACCGAAGAACGCCTGGTACTCACCGTGCTTGCCGTCCGGGGCCAGTCCGAAGCTGATCTCCCAGGTGCCGGCCATCTGCACCATCTCGCCCAGGGTCTGCACCGCGGCGGCGGTGATCAGGAGCAGGATCGCCGACCATGCGGAGCCTCCGCTGCCGGAGAAGGCGAAGACCACACAGCCCGCGCCCAGCAGCAGTCCGCCGCGCACCACGTACCGCGCGGCGCCGGCCAGGTCCGAGACCCCGCGGGCCACCCGCACCTGGAAGACCACCACCGCAAGGGTGTTGAGCACGAACATGACGGACAGCACCCAGGCCGGGGCCTCGGTGTGCCCGACGATCCACAGCGGCAGGGCCACATCGATCAGCGGCACATGCAGGACGAGGACCAGATTGAGCAGGCTCGCCGCGACGTACGGCCGGTCCTTGAAGACCGTCTGCGTCTTCTCGCCCTTGGCCGCCGCGGGCGTCGGCGCGACCGCGGGCACCCGCCACAGCACGAGCGCCGCCACCACGAAGCCCGCGGAATCGAGCGCGAACGCCGCGAGGTAGGCCTCCCGCGCATCGAAGAGCAGCACGATCCCGCCCAGCGCGGCACCCACCGACAGCCCGGCGTTGTAGCTCGCCTGCAGAAACGCGCGGACCCGGGTGAGCTGCTCCTTCGGCACCACCCCCGCGAGCAGTGCCTGCTGGGCGGCCGAGCCGCTGCGCTGGCCCACCGCGTACAGGCTCGCCGAGAGCACGAACAGAGGGAAGGAGCGCACGAACAGATACGACCCGACGGCGACGGCCGCGCAGCAGAAGAAGAACACCGCCGTCCCGCGGACTCCCCTGCGGTCCGCGAGATGCCCGAGCGGTACGCCCAGGACCAGAGCCACCGTCCAGGCGACGGTCAGGCCGAGCCCCAACTCGGCCGGGGACAGGCCCACGACCGTGGTGAAGAAGAGGGCGGCGGTGACGTAGTACGCCCCGTCACCGGTACGGCTGATCAGCTGCGCCAGGGCGAGTGTCCGGGGCGGGCCCGGAGGCGGGATCAAGGTCTTGATCATGGGACTCCTCGGGTGGCCCGGCAGGCGCGGGCGATCCGTTCGTGCCGACGGCCCTTGCCGGGCAGGCGGCTAGGTGGTGATCGGGCCGAGTGCGGCGACGGCCGTCTCGAGTTGGGACTGCTCGTGGGTGGCGGAGAGCGCGAAGCGGATGAGCCCGGTTCCCTTCTCGACGGTGGGGAAGAACGCCGGCAGTACGAGCACGCCCGCGGACCGCAGCCTCCGGGCGGCCCCGAACGCGGCGGCCTCCGTCCCGAAGTGCGCACCGCGAACCGGCGAGTGCTGACCGGCGTTGACCAGCCGGCCGTCCGTCAGCTTGTCGAAAACGGCGGCGTTCGCCCACAACCGCTCCTGCAACCGGGCCACCTCTCCTGACAGGTGGAGCTCCGCCGCCGCCACGTCCGCGGCGAGCAGCGGCAGCATGATGGAGTGCCCGAAGACCAGCGGATTGGCGAACTTGCGCAGCACGCGTACGTCGTCGGCCGACCTCAGTACCGCGAAGCCCCCGGCGCCGCCGAACGCCTTGGACAGCGAACCGGCGATCATCACATGGTCCGGGAGCCGGCCGCCGAACGCCTCGTACGCATAACCCGCGCCGTGCCGCCCCTCGATGGAGATGCCGTGCGCGTCGTCGACGTACAGCAGACCGTCGGCCTCGCCCAGCGTGCGCGCCAGGCCGACCACATCGATCAGCCCGCCCATCGACCCCACCCCGTCGACGAGCGCGATGGGGGTACGGCCCTGGGCCGTGGCCTCCGCGACGCGCGTCGCCAGCGACTCGGGGTTTGCCAGGTCGAACCGGCGGACGGGGCCGAGCTGTTCCATCACACCGCGGAGCACCTGGATCGAGGCATGGGCCGTCTTCTCGACCAGGAACACCGGACCCTTGGCGGAGACCGGATAGCCGGGCAGCGCGCCGTTGCCCAGCAGCGGCAGCACCCCGAGGTGCACATTGCTGACCGAGGTGAACGGTACGACGGCCCGGCCGCCGTAGATCTCGCCCAGCAGTTCCTCGAGCCGGCCGAGATACATCGGGCGCATGCGGTTGCGGGAGGAGGAGAAGTGCGCGCCGAACCGGCGCAGGGCGTCCTGCGCCGCCCCGACCAGGGCCGGGTGCTCCTCCAAGCCCAGGTAGGAGCAGGAGACGAACTCGATCGCCCGGCTGCCGTCCTCCAGCTCCACCAACTTGCCGTCGCGGCTGGTGATGACGTGCCCGGTCAGCCCTTCGTCGAAGGCGCGGTCCAGTGAGTCGGTCGTCTTGTCGATACGGGCGGCGACCCAGTTGGCGGGCCGGGTGCCGGTCTCCGCGGGGATCGCTGCAGGGTTCTTGGCTGTGGCGGTCATGACGCATCCTTGGGTCCGGCGGCGGGAATCCGGGTGAACAGCTCCGCACAGAGGTCCCGGTAGTGCGGAGACCGGCCGCCCAGCCCGCCGGAGAGTTCGTGCATGAAGTGCGCGAAGGTCTTCTCGTCGCCCTCGCGCACGAGGTCCTGGAGCCGGGCCGCACCTCTGGCGAGCGCCTCCCGGGCGTCCGCGGCATACGGGTTGGCGGACTGGATGTCCCAGTACACCTCCGGTGTGCCGGACGCGATCCGCGCCAGCAGCGACAGCAGCGCCGTGTGCGGCGGAGGAGCGAGAACGGCCAACTCCTCGATGTCCACATCGATTTCGGTCAGCGCATGGCCGAAGGCCAGCACGGTGGCGTGGGTGAGGGCCTGGGAGGCGGCGGCCAGCCGGTCGTGCCGCTCGGCGCCGACGCGTACGACCCGGCCGCCGCTCCGGGCGACCAGGGCCAGGAGTTCGGCGACCAGCGGGCCGTCGTGCAGGACGACCGCCGCCACCGGGCGGCCGTCCAGGCCCAGTGAGGGTGCGAACATCGGGTTCAGGCCCACGGCTTCACGCCCCGCCGCATGCGCGGCGACCTCGGACACGACGCGGCTCTTGACGGACAGCGTGTCCGCGAGGAGCGCTCCGGGCCTCAAACGGCCCGGCGTGGCCCGTACCGCGTCCAGTGCCACCTCTTCGGGTACGGCGAGCAGCAGCAGATCCGTCTCCGCCAGTTCCGCGCGCAGCGCCTCGCCCGGAGCGGTGATGTCGCCGGGAAGGTGGCGCACGCCGGCGGGGCCCACCGCGGGCGGCGCGGGATCGACGAGGCACACGTCGATGCCCGCGCCGGCGAGCAGGCCGGCGAACAGGCCGCCCACGGCTCCGGATCCGCCCGCCAGCACACACCTGCGGATCCGGCCCGGCACCGCCTTCACCGGTGCCGTCCTCGGGGAGTCGCTCATGAGTGGGCCGCCTGCTCGTCGCGGGTCGCGGTCGTGCCGGCCGCGATCGCCTTCGCCATCGCCCGTGACTTCACCAGCGTCTCCTCGAACTCCTCGGCGGGATCGGAGAGGGCGATGACGGCGCCGCCCACCCCGAACGACGCGCCCTCCTCCGTCGCCACGATCGTCCTGATCACGATGGACAGATCAGCGGCTCCGCTGAGCGAGAACCATCCGAGCGCGCCCGAGTAAACCCCGCGCGGGCCCTGTTCGAGCCGGTCGATGATCTCCATCGTGCGCAGTTTGGGAGCGCCGGTCATCGACCCGCCCGGGAACGACGCCCGTACGCAGTCCACCGCCGAGACCCCCTCGCGCAGCGTTCCGCGCACGGTGGAGACGAGCTGGTGCACCGGGGCGTAGGTCTCGACGTCGAACAGCTTGGGCACGTGGACCGAACCGACTTCGCAGACCGTGTTGAGGTCGTTGCGCAGCAGGTCCACGATCATCAGGTTCTCGGCGCGATCCTTCTCACTGTCGCGCAGCCCCTCGCGCAGGGCGCCGTCCTCCGCGGGGGTCGCCCCGCGCGGCCGGGTGCCCTTGATCGGTTTCGACTCGGCCACACGGTCCGTCCCAATGGTCAGGAAACGCTCCGGGGAGGCGCTGAGCACCGCCACGCCGGGGAAGTCGAGCAGCGCCCCGTACGGCACGGGACTGACGCGCCGCAGATGCCGGTACGTGGCGAGCGGGTCGACCGCCGTACCGGTGGAGACCATGTTGGTCAGGCAGATCTCGTACGACTCCCCGTTGCGGATCTCCTCCAGGCATTCGCCGATCAGCCCGAGGTACTCCTGCCGGCTGTGGCGCGAGCCGAGCGAGCCGGCGTCCTGCGGCGCCACGTCCACCAGGGGGCGCTGCTCGCGGGCGATCTCGGCCGGAAGGACGGTGAGGCGGCCGACGGTGGCGTCGAGCCACTTGGCCGCGTCGGGGTCGTCCTGGGTGATGCTCAGGCAGAGCAGATAGGTGACCTGCTCGGCGTGGTCCACCACCACGGCCCGGTCGGCGAACAGCATCGCGGCGTCCGGGGTGGGCGCCGTGTGCGCGGCTCGGGCACCCGCCTCGGCCTTCAACTCGTATCCGAGATAGCCGACATAGCCGAGGTTGAAGGAGAACGGCAGGCCGTCCGGCCGGGGGAGGGCCCGCCTGCGCAGCTCGCCGTCGAGGTAGTCGAAGAACCCCTGCCGCACCTCCTCGTCGGACAGGCCTTCGCGCTCCACGCGAACGGTGCCGGGGGAGACCCGGTAGGTGACGTACTCGGCCAGCGGGCCGGTGCCGTCGCCCAGGACGGAGAAGCGGGCGTTGCCGTCGGCGTGCGAGCCGCTGTCCAGCCAGAAGCTGTGCCGGCGCCCCGCGAACACCTCGCTGTAGGCGATCTCGGCGTCCGGCGCGGTCTCCAGCCGCCGTATGTGCAGATGGTACGGGGAGCGGGCCGCGGCGGGTGCCGTCTTTCGGCGCCGGTGCGTCATGTCGCGGAAATTGGCGAGCAGTTCGCGCCCGTACTCACTGGAGATGGACTCCGGATGGAACTGCACGCCCCACACCGGATCGGTGCGGTGGCGCAGCCCCATCAGCACGCCGTCCTCGGTCCAGGCGATGCCCTCCAGCTCGTCGGCGAGCCCGGTGACCGCCAGCGAGTGGTAGCGCACCGCGTCGAATGGCGAGGGCAGTCCGGCGAAGATGTCCTCGCCGTTGTGCCGGACCGGGGAGATCCGGCCGTGCACGGGCTCCGGGGCGTGCGCGACCGTCCCTCCGAAGAGTTCGGCGATGCCCTGGTGGCCCAGGCACACCCCGAGGACGGGAAGGCCGGAGTCGCGGATCGCGCGGGCGCTGACCCCGAAGTCCTGCTCCCGGCCGGGGCGTCCGGGACCGGGGGAGACCACGATGTTGTCGTAGTCCGCGAGGTGCAGGGCGGACCAGGCGACGTCGTTGCGCACGACGGTCGGCGGCTGCCCGTTCACCTCGCCGAGCAACTGGTAGAGGTTGTAGGTGAAGGAGTCGTAGTTGTCGATCAGCAGGGTGCGGGTGGGGGCCGTCATGACGCATCGCCCGGGGCGGGCCGGCCGCCGGGCCGGCGACCGTTGGCTTCACCGTCGATGACCAGGTTCTCGACCCGGCAGGTCTCCTCGATGATCAGCTCGTAGAGGCGCCGCAGGAAGGCCCCGTCGATGCCGTGCTCGGCTCCGTAGCGTGCGGCGCGCTCCTGGACCAGTCCGATCCGGTGCGGCTGCATCATGGGGACGTCGTGCTCCCGCTTGTGCTCCGCGATGCGGACGCAGCACTCGATCCGGGCCCTGAGTGTGTCCAGCAACTGCCCGTCGATGGCGTCCAGTTCACCGCGCAGCACGGTCAGACCGGCTTCCCCGGCGGTGGAGGTGGTCGTCATGACACTGCCTTTCTCAGTGTGGTGGTGTAGCGGGGGCGGTTCTCCTGATCGCGGTGGCCCTCCGCCTCGGCGAAGGCACCGGTCGCGGCGAGCAGGCCGGGGACGACGTCGATCTGGGCGTCCCCGTGCTCGATGGCCAGACCGCCGCCCGGACGCAGCAGACGCGCGGCGCAGGCGATGACATGCCGGATCACGTCGAGCCCGTCGTCTCCGGCGAAAACGGCCTGCCGGGGGTGGTGTTCGCCCCATTCGGGCAGCAGCGGCGTGCCGACGGGTACGTACGGCGGATTGGCGAGGACCAGATCGGCGGTGCCGTCCAGCTCCGGGAGCAGCGCCGGATCGGTGACATCGCCCTGGTGCACGGATATCGGCCGGTCGCCGGCCGCGGCCCGCTCGGCTGCGTTGCGCCGGGCGCACTCCAGGGCAGCCGCATCCAGGTCCACGGCGTGCACCGTGGCGTCGGGCCGGGCGTGTGCCAGGGCCAGGGCGACGGCCCCGGAGCCCGTGCACAGGTCGACCACGACGGGGTTCTCCGTCCGCTCGATGGCCGACAGCCCCCAGCGCAGCAGCAGTTCGGTGGGGAACCGCGGTACGAACACGTCCTCGGTGACCGTCACCTCGATGCCGCCGAGCCGTGCCCGGCCGGTGAGGTGCCCGAGCGGGATGCGGTCGGCTCTGCGCGCGACCAGGGTCCGAAACCGTGAGGCATCGTCGTCCGGCACCGGGTACTCGGCCTTGAGCGCCTCCTCCGCGAGCCCCAGCACATGGGCGGCGAGCGCCTCGGCGTCCTCGCGCGGGCCCCACACACCACTGGCGGTGAGCACGCGCTCCGCTTCCCGGAGTAAGTCTGCGAGCGGCTGTTCAGCCACTGTCGTCGATCCTTTCAGCAGCAGCGAGCAGGGACGTCCCCAGCGGCCCCGTGCGCCGGTGACCGGGAAACGGGGCCGGGCCGGGGCCCGTGGCGTCAGGCACCCGACGCGGCGTGGCTGGTGGCGTAGTACTCCCGCAGCGCCTTGGCGATGGAGGGGTGGATGCGCGAAGAGGCGAGCAACTCGGGCGGCGGGGTGAAGACCGGGTCGAACTCGTCCGCGATGCGCGTGTAGGCCACCCGCAGGTAGTGCTCGATGGTGAACGGCCACTCGACCGGCACCGTCCAGTCGGACTCGTATCCGGTGGCCAGCATGTGCGTGACCGTGGTCTCCACGACCTCTTCGCGGGTCAGCGGCTGGATCGGTGCCCGGACCGGGCGGAACATCTCCAGGTCGAGCGAGGTCTCCTCGCCGAGCAGCCGCGCTGTCATCTCTCGTGCGAGCAGCGGGGAGAGAGTGAGGCCGTCACGGTACGTGCCGGTCATCATCCACAGGCCGTTCAGCTCCGTCGCGCCCAGCAGCGGCATGCCGTCCAGGGCGACGGGCCGGTTGCCCACCTGGACGGTGCGCAGCCCGCTCTCGCCGAGGTTGCGGCGGATCTGGCGGTTGCCGCAGTTGAGCAGGAACAGGACGTCGGAGATGAGGGGGGTCTCGCGCGGCTCGGGCGAGATGATGTTCGTGGCGCCGACGTAGACCCGGCCCTCGCTCCGCGGCACGACGTGCAGACCGCAGGCGAACGCGCGGTTGGGCGTACGCAGGACGCTGCCCGGCGCGGTGCCGTCCTCGGTGTCCACCAGGGCGGAGACCCCGTAGCCGCTGATGAGCCGCGGGATACGCGCCGCGTGGTCGGGCACGCTGTCCAGCACGGTCTGGGAGGCGGATCCGGCGGCCAGCACGAGCTGTTCGGTCGCCAGAACCGTCCCGGACTCCAGCTCCACGCCGCGCACCCGGTCGGCGGCCCGGTCCACCCGGACAGCGAGTTCGGGGATCAGGATGCCGCCCTCGGCGACGAACGCCTGCTCCAGACGGTTGAGCAACGCGTGGGCGTCGACGGCGTGTTCACGCGGCAGGAAGAGCGCTTGGAGCGGGCGGGCCGTGGGCTCCGCGTCCAGCCACTCGATGTCCTCGGGGTCGATGTCCTCGAACTTCTCGCCGTAGTCGACGAGGGTCCTGCGGATCGCCTTGAAGTTCTGGGTGTCGATCTCCGGAACCCCCACCGCGTTCAGCATGACGACCGTGCCGTCGGCGGACAGCAGCTCGGAGCCGTCGGACTCCGGTGAGATCCCGTCCAGCCAGTCCGGCCACAACTTGCTCGCCTGGTGGGCCCAGTCGAGTTTGGTGCGGCCGAACTCGCTCTTCAGCAGGGTGGTCGTCACCTCGCCGAACGTGCCGATCATCGCCCCCGCGGCCGAGGACGCGGCCCAGGGTCGGTGCGGGCGGCCGAGTACGGCCACCCGCACGTCCCGCCGCGCCAGGGTGAGGCCGAGCGACAGACCGAGCGAGCCATTGCCGACGACGACCACGTCGTAGGCGAGCTTGTCGCCGGTAGATGTTGCGGACACCTGGATGTCCCCCCAAGTCGAGTGAGTGAGCGTCTGCGGGTCTTGCGAGACGGCGGGCTCCCCGGTTGTTCCGGCAGGTGGATGTCTCGCTGCGGCCCGGACGGTATGTGGTACTTCGCCCGCGTTCCTGTCAACGTGCCGGAGCAAAGCCAAACACAGCGGCCAGAGGAGCCCAAGCGTTTTAGACGGGTCTAAATCAGTGCTCCGCAGGGCCTGTTGGGCGCTGTCGGCAGCGGCTGGTCAGGCCGCATGGGCGACGGGCCGTGAGCCCAGGACGAGCGCCTCACCCGTCTCCGTGAGGGAGTGGATGACCCGTCGGCCGGCCCGTCGGCTGAGGACGAGATTGCAGTCCCGCAGCACTCCGACGTGCTGGCTGATCGCCCCTGGGGTGACGTCGATCGCCGTCGCGAGTTCGGTGGTCGTGGCGGGTGTCACCAGTGCCTCGATCACCGCCGCTCGCACGGAGCCCATCAGGGAGGCCAGGGCGCTGGAGTGCTCGAGCCGCTGCCGGCTCCATATCTCGCTCACGTCGGGCCGTGGATAGACGATCATCGACCCCAGCGGAGGGAGCATGGTCAGCACTTCCGGGCCGCAGAAGATGCTCGGGACGAGTACGAGCCCCCGGCCTCCCAGCTTCTCCGTGAAGTCGTAGGCGCTGCGCACGGTGATGCGGCCCTCGCTCCACCCGATGCGCCTGTTGAGCGAGGAGAAGACGGAGGCCGTCCCCGATGTCTCCAGCACCCGCGTCCTGGAGCGGATGTCCGACCGGAGCCCGCCGTGCAGTCGGCGCCAGTGCGGCTCCAGCGCCAACCGCCAGTAGACGTCCAGGAGTTTGGTGACGGTCCTGATGGCCTGTCCGGGCTCGGCGAGCATGCGCCGGTGCATGGGCTCGGCCTCCACGCGCCAGACGGCGGGCGTGCCGGTGTCGGCCGCCATCCAGGCCACTTCGTCGACGAAGTGCTCCGGTGCCGTCGAGCGCACCATCTCCAATTCCTCGGTGATGCCTGCGGGTTCGGCTCCGGGCGCCGGGGTGAGGAAGTCCGGGACGTAGCCCGTGGGCGGGACCACGGCGCGCAGCGGGCCGAAGTCGACTCCCTTGAGACGTGCCCGTACATCGCTCACCCACGGCGCGTGGAGCTTCCTGCGCTCCGGTGAGGCCAGCATCCGAAAGCTGTAGACCGCCTCCCCGAGCGGGGACGGCGAGAACTTGACCTTCGATACGTCATCCGCGGTCGCTTCATAGCAGATCACAACAGTTTCCCCCTGTTTCCCCCATACTGCGATGCTGCGCACCCCACCCGGATGTGTGTCGTCACCCGGCGCGGGGCGGGACGGTGCGGCAAGCCCGCCGGAGTCCCGGCGGCGGTTCGACGACCACCCAGGCACGATCGTGCCATGCCCGGGTGACATCGCTCGCGATGATCGTGAACGGAAGGAACGGGGGCGCAGCGGCCGCCGCGTGCCGGCGCGGGCGCGCGTCTCCCCCCGCTCTTCGGCGCCCGGCCAGGTCAGGACCCGCGCGTCGCGGACCGGAATGCCGGATTCGGGTGGCGGCTCCCCTGCTGAGGGACGATCGTGCCCCTCGTTCCCTGTGGCCTAAACGCTTCCATAGAAGGCCGGAATGTCCCCTTGGGGCGGCCCGTCTCGCCGCTCCGTGCCTCCTCCGCCCCCCAATCCTCACGGCTCCTGGCCGCCCGCCCGTCCGCGCCGCCGCCCGGGCACGAAAAAGGCAGGTCCGGTGCGTGGTGGCACCGGACCCGCGAGCGGACGGAGGAAGCGGCTACGCCGGGAGCTGGGCCTCCACCGCGGCCACCAGTTCCCCGTCGTCGGGACCGGTCCGAGGACGGAACCGGCCGACCACCTCACCGGCCGGGCTGACCAGGAACTTCTCGAAGTTCCACTGGATGTCGCCCGCGGCGCCCTCCGCATCCTGCGCCTTCGCCAGTTCGACGAAGAGCGGGTGCCGGTTCTCGCCGTTGACGTCGGTCTTCTCCAGCAGCGGGAAGGTCACGCCGTACGTCGCCGAGCAGAACTCCGCGATCTCCTCCGACGTGCCCGGCTCCTGCCCGGCGAACTGGTTGCAGGGGACGCCGAGGACACTGAAGCCGCGGCCGGCGAAGCGCGCGTGGAGCTGCTCCAGGCCGGTGTACTGGGGTGTCAGGCCGCACTTGGAGGCGACGTTCACGATCAGCAGTGCCTTGCCCCTGTGCTCGGCCAGGGAGGTCGGTTCGCCGGACAGCGTGCGCAGCGGAATCTCGTAGATGCTCATGGCGCCCATCAAAGCAGCAGGCCCGGTGCATGAGCACCGGGCCTGCCCGTCAGTAGCGGGGACAGGATTTGAACCTGCGACCTCTGGGTTATGAGCCCAGCGAGCTACCGAGCTGCTCCACCCCGCGTCGGTGAACATGACCTTACGCGCTCGGGGCCCAGCAGCCAAATCGCTTTCGCTCCGCCCCTCCCGTCCCCTCCGTCGCCTCCGCCCCCGTCGTCCTGCCGGCCGGGCGGCCCGCCTTGCGTCATACGCCGTGTGCGTCGTGCCTGCACCGCCCCCGCAGCGGTGCACGCGCTCAGCGACGGCGCAGGCGTTGCCGCTCCTTCTCGGAGAGGCCGCCCCACACCCCGAAGCGCTCGTCGTTGGACAGCGCGTACTCCAGGCACTGGATGCGCTCCTCGCAGGCCGTGCAGACCTGCTTGGCCTCTCTGGTGGAGCCGCCCGCTTCGGGGAAGAAGAACTCGGGGCCGGTCTGTGCGCACAGGGCGCGCTCCCAGTCGGGCTCGCTCCGTTCCATACCGGTTTCGGTGTCGGTGACGTCGATCAACATGCGGCACACTCTTCCGGCTGCTGATCAACGGTCTCTGAACGTCTCATCAACGGCCGCACGCGCCTGTGACGTGCATCACATAAACTCTTGTCTGTACACGCCATGCGTGCATGCCGCGCCCCGGGCATCCGGGCGGACCCGGAGGGAGCCCATGCCGGAGCTCTACATCGACGGCCGATGGACGGCCGCCGTGGACGGCCGGACCCGCGAGATCCGCTGCCCCGCGGACGGCTCGCTGGTCGCGATCGTGGACGAGGCCGGGCCGAAGGACGCGGCCGCAGCCATCGCCGCGGCCCGCGACGCTTTCGACCGCGGCCCCTGGCCCCGTACCCCTGCCGCCGAGCGCGGCCGCCTGCTGCAGCGCGTGGCCGATCTGCTGGAGCGCGACAAGTCCGATCTCGCGCGGGCCGAGTCGTTGGACACCGGCAAGCGGCTCGTGGAGAGTGAGTACGACCTCGACGACATCGCGAACTGCTTCCGCTACTTCGGCGACCTCGCTGCCGGGAGCGAAGCCGGCCGTGTGATCGAGACCGGCCGGCCCGGGACCGACAGCCGGGTGGTGCACGAGCCGGTCGGCGTCTGCTCGCTGATCACACCGTGGAACTACCCGCTGCTCCAGACCGCCTGGAAGGTCGCCCCGGCGCTCGCCGCGGGCAATACCTTCGTCCTCAAGCCGAGCGAACTCACCCCTCACACCGCCATCGCCCTGATGCGGCTGCTGCGGGAGGCGGGGTTGCCCGGTGGCGCCGGAAACCTGCTGCTGGGTGCGGGCCCGGCCGTCGGCACGCCGCTGACCGGCGACGAGAGGGTGGATCTGGTGTCCTTCACCGGCGGAGTCGCCACCGGCCGGGCGATCATGGCTGCCGCCGCACCCACCGTCAAGAAGATCGCCCTCGAACTGGGCGGCAAGAACCCGAACATCGTGTTCGCCGACGCCGACTTCGAAACGGCCGTCGACCACGCGCTGATGGCCGTCTTCCTCCACTCCGGCCAGGTCTGCTCGGCCGGTGCCCGGCTGCTGGTTCAGCAGGAGCTGCACGATGCGCTCGTCGACGAGATCGTGGCCCGGGCCCGGCGGATCCCCCTCGGCGGCCCGTTCGACGGACACGCCCGTACGGGGCCGCTGATCTCGGCAGCGCACCGCGAGAAGGTCGAGGCCTACGTGGCGGCGGGTCTGGAGGAGGGCGCGGTGCTCCGTTGCGGCGGTAAGCGTCCCGACGACCCCGCCCTGAGCAAGGGCTACTACTACCTGCCGACGGTCCTCGACGACTGTGTGCCCGGCATGTCCGTCGTACGCGACGAGTCGTTCGGCCCCGTCCTGACCGTCGAGCGGTTCCGCGACGAGGACGAGGCCCTCGCACTGGCCAACGACACGATGTACGGCCTTGCCGCAGGTGTCTTCACCCAGGACGCGGGCAGGGCCCGCCGCGTGGCGTCCGGGCTGCGCGCCGGCACCGTCTGGATCAACGACTTCCATCCCTACGTACCGCAGGCGGAATGGGGAGGCATGAAGCAGTCAGGCATCGGCCGCGAGCTCGGGCCCGCAGGCCTTGCCGAATACCAGGAGGCGAAGCACATCTGGTGGAACACCTCGCCGCAGCCGCAGAGGTGGTTCGAGTGACGGCCACCGAGCCCCCCGGGCCCTCCCCGGCCCACGGCGACGGCCACGACGACGAATCCCTCACCGAACTCGGTTATCGCCCCGAACTCAAGCGCACGCTGGGCAACTTCCACACCTTCGCGGCCGGTGTCAGCTACATCTCCATCCTCACCGGCACGTTCCAGCTCTTCTACTTCGGCGTCGCCTTCGGCGGCCCCGCCTACTGGTGGTCCTGGCCCATGGTCTTCGTGGGCCAGCTCATGGTCGCCCTGTGCTTCTGCGAGCTGGCCGCCCGCTACCCGGTGGCCGGATCGGTCTACAACTGGGCGAAGAAGATGGGCGGCCCGCACGTCGGCTGGCTCGGCGGCTGGATGATGATGACGGCCACGATGGTCACCCTCTCCGCCGTGGCCCTGGCCTACCAGGTGACGCTGCCGCAGATCGATCCGGTGTTCCAGTTCATCGGCGACGGCAGCGGCAAGAACGACGCCGCGGCCAACGCCGTCCTCCTGGGCTCGGTCCTCATCATCTTCACCACCCTGGTCAACGCCTTCGGCGTCAAGCTCATGGCCCGGATCAACTCCGCCGGCGTGTTCATCGAGCTGATCGCCGCCATCGTCCTGATCGCCCTGCTCGCGGCGCACATCACCCGCGGCCCGAGTTCCGCGCTGACCGAGACCTACGGCCTCGGGGCCGGGCAGAACCTCGGCTATCTCGGCGCGTTCCTGAGCGCCTCCCTGGCTTCCGCGTACGTCATGTACGGGTTCGACACGGCGTCGTCCCTCGGCGAGGAGTCCCTCGCCCCGTCCCGCAACGCACCGCGCGCCATCCTCCGCGCTCTCGTCGCCTCCTTCGTCATCGGCGGCCTGATCCTGCTCTTCGCCCTGCTCGCCGTGCCGGACCTGCAGGCCGAGCAACTCGGCACGGACGGTCTGCAGTACGTGGTGCTCACGACCCTCGGCTCGAACATCGGCGAGGCCGTGCTGTGGTGCGTCGTCATCGCGATCACCGTGTGCGCCCTGGCGGTGCACACCGCCGGCATCCGGCTGATGTTCGCCATGGCCAGGGACAACAACCTCCCCGCCGGCTCGCTCCTGGCGCGGGTGCACCCGAGGTTCCGGACGCCCATTGTCCCGGCCGTCGTCATCGGCCTGGTGGGCGTGGTCATTCTGGTCATCAACATCAACCAGCCGCAGATCTTCTCGGTGATCACGAGCATCGCGATCATCATGATCTACCTGGCCTATCTCGCCGTCACCACACCGATGCTGGTCCAGCGGCTGCGCGGCAAGTGGAAGCCGGCGGAGGGCCGGTTCTCGCTCGGACGCCTCGGCCTGCCCATCAACATCCTCGCGGTGCTGTGGGGCCTCGCGATGTCCATCAACCTCGCCTGGCCGCGACCCGACGTCTACAACGCGCAGCCACCGCACCACTGGTATCTGCAGTGGGGCGCGTTCCTCTTCATCGGCGTCGTCGCGGGCGCCGGGTTCGCCTACTACTGGTTCGTCCAGCGCCACCGCACCGGCGTGCTCGAGGAGCACCGCGCCGAGGAGCAGCCGGCTGCCGGTACGCCGGGGCCACCGGAGGGGCCCCGCTGACGCGCCGTGCCGGCGCCGCCGAAGGGAGTGACTGTGGACTCATTCGACTACGTGGTCGTGGGCGGCGGAACGGCCGGATCCGTCGTCGCCGCACGGCTGTCGGAGGATCCCCGCGTCACCGTCTGCCTCCTGGAGGCGGGTCCCTCGGATGTCGGCGACGAGAACATCCTCCGGCTCGACAAGTGGATGGCCCTGCTGGAGTCCGGCTACGACTGGGACTACCCCGTCGAGCCCCAGGAGTGCGGCAACAGCTTCCTGCGGCACGCCCGCGCCCGGGTGCTCGGCGGCTGCTCCTCGCACAACTCCTGCATCGCCTTCTGGGCGCCGGCCGAGGACCTCGACGAATGGGAAGCCATGGGCGCGGCGGGGTGGGGCGCCAAGCACTGCTTCCCCCTCTTCCAGCGGCTGGAGAACAACGACGGGCCCGGCGAACACCACGGCAGGAAAGGGCCCGTGGTCATCCGCACCGTCCCGCCGCACGACCCCTGCGGGCGGGCACTGCTGGAGGCGTGCGGCGACGCCGGGATCTCCACCACACCCTTCAACACGGGCAACACGGTCGTGAAGGGTGCGAACTGGTTCCAGGTCAACCGGCGCGAGGACGGCGTCCGTGCCTCGGCCTCCGTCTCGTATCTGCACCCGGTCCTGGGCAAGCGGCCCAACCTGGAGGTCCGTACCGGGCTGCACGCCAAGCGCCTGGTACTGGACGCCGACGGGCGCTGCACGGGCGTGGACTACCTCGCGCCCGATCTGATCCGTACGCTCACGGTCGGGGCACGGCGCGAGGTCATCGTCTCCTGCGGCACGATCGACACCCCGAAGCTGCTGATGCTCTCCGGGATCGGGCCGGCGGAGCACCTGCGCGAGACGGGCATTGAGGTACGGGTGGACTCGCAGGGAGTCGGCGCGAACCTCCAGGACCACCCGGAGGGCGTCGTCATGTGGGACGCCAGGCAGCCGATGGTCGACACCTCCACGCAGTGGTGGGAGATCGGGATCTTCTCGGCCACCGAACCGGGCCTGGACCGACCGGACTTGATGTTGCACTACGGTGCCGTGCCCTTCGACATGCACACCTACCGCCGCGGCTACCCGACGTCCGAGAACGCCTTCTGCCTCACCCCGAACGTCACGCGCGCCAGGTCCACGGGCACGGTCCGCCTGCGCAGCCGCGACTTCCGGGACAAGCCCAGGGTGGATCCGCGTTACTTCACGGATCCGGACGGACACGACAGGCGCGTCATGACGTACGGGCTGCGGCTGGCCCGTCGGATCGCGGAGCAGGCACCGCTGGCGGACTGGGCGGGCGCCGAACTCGCCCCGGGGCCCGATGCGCAGACGGACGACGAGCTGTTCGACTACATCCGCGGGACCCACAACACCGTCTACCACCCTTCCTGCACGGTCCGGATGGGGGCGGTCGACGACGCGGACACACCGCTCGACGCGCGGTTGCGGGTCAAGGGCGTCAGGGGACTGCGGGTCGCCGACGCTTCGGTGATGCCGTTCCTGGTGGCGGTCAACCCGTGCATCACGACGATGATGATCGGCGAGAAGTGCTCCGACATGATCAAGGAGGACGCGGACTGATCACCGGGCGCTTGTGGCGTCGCGGCGTCCGCTCGCCGAGGTGCAGGCCGCGCCGCCCGAACTCCCGCCCCGTCCACGAAGCAGCGCGTGCGAACCCCTGCAGACGATGCACCGCGGCTCCGGCCCTCTCCGCCGGAGCCGCACTTTCCGGTGCGCGTGCCGCGGTGCCACGCACCGCGGCGGCCCGCGGTCGGCAAGGAGTCGTGGCGGCGCGTGCTCGGTGCCGAACCCGTCGTCCACCGCCACTGGTACGCCCAGCCGCACTGAACCGCGTGCGGTGCTAGCGCCCCCGTGAGCGGCGCCCGTGACCGGCCAGGCCGTGGGGCTCGTAGCCGGGGAGCGTGCCGTCGGAGTCGGAGACCAGGAGCAGTCCGGACATGCCCATGTCCGCATGGCTCTGGACGTGACAGTGGTACATCCAGGCACCCGCGCCGATGTTCTCCCCGGCGATGATCTGGAAGCCGAACGAGTCGCCAGGGCCGGTGATCTTGTTGTCGATGATGCGGCTGGGGTCGTCCGGGCCCATCAGGATGCCCGTGCGGTTGTCGGCCCAGCGGTGACCGTGCACATGGAACGTGTGGTAGGTCCTGCCGTGCGTGATCATGATGATCTCGACGCGGTCGCCCAGGGTCGCCCGGAGGTTGGGCCCCTCGTGGCCCGGGCCATTGTTGATCACCGTGTCGTTGAAGCAGAGGGTGAACTGCTTGTCCGGCAGGATGTCGCCCTTGCGTCGGACGACGACAGCCCCGTAGAGGCCGTTGTGGATGCCGCGGGTGCCGTGGTCGGTGCCCACCGCGTGGTCGTGGTAGTGCCAGTAGCCCGCGCTGCCCGGCCGCCAGCTGCCGTCCTTGCGACGGCCCGGGGTGTGCGTGCGCCAGGTGTAGGTGCGCTTTTCCCCCGGGTCCACGCAGCTCCGGTTGAGTTTCGTGCCGTCGCTTCGGGTGGCGTAGTCCACGCCGTGGACGTGCAGGCTCACCGGCACGTCCATCGTGTTCTCGAACTCCACGTGCAGGGTGTCGCCCTCGGTCAGCTCGATCAGCGGACCGGGGACGGTGGCCTCGCCCTTCGCGAGCCCGAAGCCCATCCGGCCGCCCGGCAGCTTCTCGGCGTACAGCTTCATACGACGGACCTTGCCACCCGCCGGGGCACGCGCGGGTGCCTTCGCCGGTGCACCCGGGGCCATGGCCGGCTCCGCCTCCAGGGCCGCCTCCATGGCCTCCGCCTCCATGGCCTCCACCTCATGGGCCTCCGCGGGCTGTGCGCCGAGGGCCATCGGGGAGAAGGTCGCGGCGGCTGCGCCGCCCGCGAGGAAGCGCCGGCTGAAGCTGCGTCTGGGCATGCTGCCCGGCGACTCGGTCATCGCTCCTCCTTCGTGCCGTACGTTCATGCGCACCGGGGATCGGAGGCAGGCCCGTCGGTCGGCTGTCGTCTGCGACCGAGGAAGGGGCCGGTCCGTGGGAATCGGCACACAACCGGTCACATACCCGTCGACGGAGGCGGGCTGAGCACGTGTCAGCTGACATTGCGCCGGTTGGCGCGGGGCCGTACGAGAACGCGCCGCGTCGGCGGGGGAGCGGTCCGGCGTGTCGCTGCGGCCATTCGGCGTGGCCCGCCGCAGGCCACTGTCGTCGCGGCCCGCCGCCGTCACGGCCACGTGCCGCTGGGGGCCCGTGCCCGCCCCGTGAAAGCGGGCCCTTTGCTCACGTTGCCCGCGCCGATGACGATCGCGTCGTATCGCTCACGCTCCCTCCGCGTCCCGCTTGATCTGCTCGAACCGTTCGCCCATGGCCTCGGACAGAGCCTGGGCGGCCGACAGCGGACGGACCATCACCATGAAGTCGTCGATGAGGCCGCTCTCGTCGGTGTGCAGGAAGTCGCAGCCGTTGACCTCCAGTTCGCCCACCCGGGCGGTGAAGACCAGCGCGTGGTCCCGGCCGTCGGCGCCGGTGATCTCGCGGACGTAGCGGAAGTCCTCGAAGACCTGGGAGACGCCCTTCAGGATTGCGGCGGTGATCGCCTTCCCGGGGTACGGGCGGAACGCGACGGGGCTGGTGAAGACGACGTCCTCGGCCAGTAGGGCGTTGACGGCGTCGTGGTCACCGGCTTCGACGGCCTTGCGGAACGGGTGCATGGTCGGGTCCTCCACTCTGCGGAAGCAGATAGTCAACTTTGCGACTAGGTGTGAAGGAGGGTAATCACGGAAGTGTTAACGTGTCCAGATGTCTCTGAAGTACGCGGTGCTGGCGGCGCTCCTGGAGGGCGCAGCCTCCGGCTACGACCTGGCGAAGCGCTTCGACGCCTCGATGGCCAACTTCTGGCAGGCCACGCCGCAGCAGCTCTACCGTGAGCTCGAGCGGCTGGCGGGTGACGGCCTGATCTCCGCGCGCGTCGTCCAGCAGGAACGGCGCCCCAACAAGCGGATGTTCACGCTCACCGAGGAGGGGCGCGAGGACCTGCGGGCGTTCGCGGTCGCTCCGCCACGGCCCACCACCATCCGGGACGACTTCCTCGTCAAGATCCAGGCCGTGGACGATAGCGACCCGGACGCGGCCCGCGCGCTGGTGGAGGAGCGCATGGAGTGGGGCCGCGGCAAGCTCGCCCGGTACGAGCGGCTGCGTGAAATCCTCCTCGACGGCCGCAGCGAGGACGCGTATCTGCGGACGGCCGACCGGATCGGCCCGTATCTGACGCTGATGCGCGGGCGGTCCTTCGAGGAGGAGAACCTGCGCTGGGGCGCGCAGGTCCTGGAGATCCTGGCGCGCCGCAACGCGGTCAGCGGTCGCGCGTAACTCCCTGGCGGACAGGGGCAGTTCAACCCGCGCGCGGGCGGCCGACCGCCTGGTCCGCCCAGATCACCTTGCCCTCGGGCGTGTGCCGGGTCCCCCAGCGGCGGCTCACCTGGGAGATGAGGAACAGTCCGCGGCCGCCCTCGTCCGTACTGCCCGCGCGGCGCAGATGCGGTGCCGTGGCGCTGCCGTCCGCCACTTCGCAGATCAGGGTGTCGCCCCAGATCAGGCGCAGCCGGACCGGTCCCGCGCCGTAGCGGATGGCATTGGTGACCAGCTCGCTCACCACGAGTTCGGTGGTGGACACGGCCTCGTCCAGGCCCCATTCCCTGAGCTGACGGATCGTGCGCTCCCGCGCCTCGGACACCACGACGGGGTAGGCGGGGAACTCCCAGGTGGCCACCCGCCAGGCGGGAAAGGCGTGCGTACGGGCGACGAGTACGGCCACGTCGTCGGGGCGCTCGGGGAGCAGCGCGGAGAGCACCCCGTCGCACACACCGTCCAGCGAGGTCCCGGCACGGGCCGCCGCCCCCAGCGTTCGGCACAGTTCGTCCAGCCACTGGTCGACATCCCGGTCCCGGGACTCCATCAGACCGTCCGTGTACAGGAACAGCGTGCTGTCGTCCGGGACTTCGACCTCCATGCTCTCGAACGGCAGACCGCCCACCCCGAGCGGCAGGCTGGGCGGCATCTCCAGCAGCTCCACCTTGCCGTCGGGACGTATGAGGACCGGCGGCGGGTGGCCCGCACAGGCCAGGGAACATCGGCGGGAGACCGGGTCGTAGACCGCGTACAGGCAGGTCGCCCCCTCGCCGGTGTCCGCCTCGGGCAGGGCGTGCGTCTCGTCGGGATCGACCGGGTGGGCCACCTGGTCGTCGAGGTGCGTGAGGAGTTCGTCCGGCGGAAGCTCGACGTCGGAGAGGGTACGGACGGCCGTGCGCAGCCGGCCCATCGTCGCCGAGGCGTGCACTCCGCGCCCGACCACGTCCCCCACGACGAGCGCGACGCGGGCGCCGGACAGCGGAATGACGTCGAACCAGTCGCCGCCCACCCCCAGGCTCGTGTCACCGGGCAGATAGCGCGTGGCCACATCGACGGCACTGCGGCGGGGCAGGCGGCGCGGCAGCAGGCTGTGCTGCAGTGCGAGGGCGGTGGCGCGCTGCCGGGAGTAGCGCAGTCCGTTGTCCACGCACACCGCGGCCCGCGCGGCAACCTCTTCGGCCAGCAGCAGGTCGTCGGAGTCGAAGGGCTCCTTGTGGCGGTGGCGGGCGATGAACGCCACGCCGAGGGTGGTGCCACGGGCGCGCAGCGGGACCGTGATGGCGGAGTGGAGCGGAAACTCGGCCGCGCCCGCGGTCCGGCGCGGGTCGAGTGCGATCCACCACCCGAAGCCGATGTCGTGCCGGGGATCGGTGAGGAACGCGCGGCCGGTCTTCACGGCACGTGCATGCGGCGCGAACTCCGGATACCGCTCGATGTCGCCGAGGCGAAGCGTCGCCTCGGGACAGCCGTCGATCACCGAGAGCTGGGCGATACGGCGCAGCGTGACCGAATCGGTGCGAGGCGTACCCGTCACCGGTTCCTGCCCGGACAGCACGGAGGTGAGCAGATCGACGGTGACGAGATCGGCCATCTCCGGTACGAGAGCTTCCGCCAGTTCGTGCGCGGTGCGCTCCGTGTTCAGGCTGCTGCCCACGGTCCTGCCCGCCCGGCTGAGCAGCGCGAGCCGACGTCGGGCGAGGTACTCGGCGGTGATGTCGATGCCCAGCGAGTACAGCGCGCGCACCTGCCCGTCCGGGTCCTTCAGCGGAGTGAAGTGCTGGACCCAGGCGTGCCCTTCCGGCCCGCCCGGCAGCCGCAGAAAAGTCTCCATCGACACCGATTCACCGGTCCGTACGGCCCGCCGCATGAGCGCTGTGACCTCCGGTCCCACATCGGGCGGCAGCAGATCGGCGGGGCCTTTGCCCAGCATCTCGCCGCGCGAGAGGTTCCACGCGCGGCAGGCGTGCTCGTTGACCTGCGTCAGACGCAGCTCCAGATCATGGATGCCGCCGGTGAACGGGATCTGCTCGAAGCCCCACTCGACCAGGTCGGTCGCACCGTCACCGCTCCAGGGCGTCAGCCGGATCAGCCACACCGCGCGGACCGGACCGTCGTCGCTTTCCCACGGCCGGACGACGAACTCGGCCTGTACGGTGCCCCCGTTGCGGTGCCGCAGCGCCACGCTCCCTGCGTACCCGCCGCGTACCAGGTCCTCCGAGGTGAGCCCGTACCCGTCCGCCAGCAGTCCCGCCAGCGGCTGCCCCTCCATGTCCTCGGCCCGGTAGCCCATCAGCCGCTGCGCGTCGGTGCCCCAGGAGACCACGTGCCCGCGCTCGTCCAGCATCCCCACGGCGATCTGCGCACTGTCCGGGCCGCGTGGGTCCATCGGATCATCCCCGGGAATCGGTCGCACGGCGCGGCGAGCGGCGACGCACCTGCTTGCAAGTCTGATGAGCGGGGGGTATATGCGCAAGATGTGCTGTATCGGTCACGCGGACCATGATCAACGCGGATGCGGCCGGGGCGGATCCGGGGTGGGACGGCCGCCTGGGCTACTGAGCCGCTTCCGGTGGCACTTCGTCCATGCGGTCGACCAGGAGCATCGCCGCATCGTCCGCAAGGCGGTTGCCGGTGTGACGGACCAACGCCTGGTGCAGTTCCTCCAGGAATTGCGACGGGGCCACGGCCCGTACTGCTTCCATGGCCTCGGCCACGGGGAAGAAGACGTTGTCCCGGTTGCGCCCTTCGCTGACGCCGTCGGTGTAGAGCAGCAGACGGTCACCGGGGGTGAACGGATGGCTTTCGGCCTTCGGGGGCGGACCGGTGATGAAGTCGTCGAGCCCCAGCGGCGGCTGTGGTGAGGCGGCATCAAGGGCCTCGACCTTGCCGTGGTGGAGCTTCAACGGGGGCGGGTGCCCGCGGTTGATCAACTGGACCAGGGGGGCGTCCGGTATCTGAGCCACGAGCGTGGTGACGAAGCGCTCGGGTGCATCCTCCTCCCCGGCCGCAGCGATGGCCTCTCTGAGGGCGTACTCCCGCCGCAGAGCGGCCTCGCAGTGCTTCACCACGTCCTCCAGCGACTCCTCGTAGTGCACGGATTCCCGGAATGCGCCGAGCAGCGAGGCGGCCGCGCGCGCAGCGGGCAGCCCCTTGCCGCGGACGTCCCCCACGATCATCCGGATCCCGAACGGGGTCTGAGCGACCTCGTACAGGTCCCCGCCGATCTGTGCCCCCGCCTCCGCCGCGAGGTACATGCCCGCCGGGCGCACCGCGCCCAGCTGAGAGGGCACGGGCCGCAGGACGGCCTCTTGAGCCGCCACGGCGATCCGTCGGATCTGATTGAGCTCGCCCAGTCTGCGCGCCCGCACGGCCTTACTCGTGAGGACGCCGGCGACCGAGACCAGGAGAAGAGCCAGGAGGTTCGAATAGACCTGCATGGTGCCCCATGCCTGGTTGTGGGTAGCGGTGATCACGCTCACGATCACGGCGCACGCAACGGCCGAGAGGGTCCCCCGGGGGCCCATCGTCACCGCGGCCAGGGCGGGCGTAGCAGTGAGGAACGGGCCCGTGTACAGAAAGTGCACAGGTGAAAGCTCGATGGCCAGCACGAGCAGCGCAATGAGGAAGGGCACGGACTGCGCGAGGGGGATAAGCGCCCGCGCGCGACCGCTCCCACCTGGGCGAGAAGGTGGGCGGAAGGCCGGGCGCATGTGTCCAGACTGCCCCCACGATGCTCCTTGCGGCCACCGCAAGCCGCTCTCGCCTTCCCGCACGCCGGCGGAGACACGCGGAGACACCGGTTGCGCGACGGTGCGGTCACCCCGGTGGGCGAGGGCGTCCTCGGCAGCCCCGCGGCACGCGCTTCGCCGCACGCTCGAAGGCATCCGCCCATGGCCTATCGGACGGCACCGCTGGTGAGGCCGGTGAGGACACGGCGCTGGAAGAGAAGGACCACAACGACCAGCGGTACGGTCACGACGACCCCCGCAGCCATCTTCGTACCGTAGGGAATCTCGAATCCGGTGACTCCACCGAACCGTGAAATGGCGACGGTCGCGGTCTGCATGGAGGCCTTGTCGACCATCGACAGGGCGATCAGGAACTCGTTCCACGCTCCGATGAACGTCAGGATCGCCGTGGTGAAGATGCCTGGCCCCGCCAGCGGAAGGATCACCTTGCGGAAGGCCTGTCCGGGCGTGCATCCGTCGACCAATGCGGCTTCTTCCAGCTCGCTGGGGAGTTGCTGGAAGAAGACCGTCAGGTTCCACACGGCGAGCGGCAGGGCGAAGGAGAGGCTGGGGACGATCATGGCCTGATAGGTGTTGATCCAGTGCAGGTCGTCGGTGAAGAGCTTGAGCAAGGGAACCAGGAGCGCAATCGTCGGAAACATGCTCGTCGCGATGATCAGCGCGAGGATGGCGTTCTTTCCCCGGAATTCGACACGTGCCAGGGCGTACGCGGTACAGGTGGCGATCAGCAGGGCCAGTGCGGTGGTCGACCCGGCGACGACCAGGCTGTTGAGCAGCGCCCGTGAGAAGCCCTGAGCGGGCTCCAGGACGGCCCGGTAATTCTCCAGTGACCAGGGTGAGGGCAGCAGCGACTTCTCGAACAGGTCCGAGGTGCGCCGGAAACTGGAGATGAGCATCCAGTAGAAGGGCGCCAGGCAGTACATCAGGATCAGCAGCAAGGTCAGTGAGCCGAAGGCCGAGCGGACACGTACCTGTCGACGTCCGGGGGAAGCAGTCATCGGCCTTCTCCTGGCCCGGCGTTGTGATGCTTTCTTCGCCGGCGCCGTGGCCCGCTCCGGCGGGGTCGCGGTGCTCGAACCGGTGCGTGGAGACCGAGGACGTCGACCCGCAGAATGCGAATGAAGACGAACACCACGGCTGCCACGTAGCAGAAGAGGAGGATGGCGTAGGCAGCGGCGACCCCGTAGCGGCTGTTCACGGACTCGTCGAAAGCGACCATCGTCAGAGTTTCCACGGCATCCTTGCGCGGGCCGATGAGGACGTACGGGAGGTCGAACATCCGTAGCGCGTCGAGGAGTCGGAAAAGCACGGCCAGCAGGAGCACCGGGCGTACGAGCGGAAGCGTCACCCTGATGAACTGCTGCCAGTGGCTCGCACCGTCCACGCGCGCCGCTTCATAGATCTCAACGGGAATGAGCTGGAGTCCGGCCAGGACGAGCAGTCCGACGAATGGAGCGGTCTTCCATGTGTCGACCACGATGACGGCGAATTGTGCGGGAAAGGCGTCGGTGGTCCACAGCACCTCCCGGCCGATGAGATCGTTCGCAATGCCGTCCGCTTGGAAGATCCACTGCCAGAGCACAGCGGAGACAACGGTCGGTACGGCCCATGGAATGAGGATGCCGGCGCGTACGATTCCGCGACCGCGCAGGGTGTGATGCATCGCCAGGGCCAGGACGACACCGAGGAGGGCTTCCAGCACAACAGTGCTGACGGTGAAGAACGTGGTGTTGGTGAACGCGTTCCAGAAACGGCGTGATGCGGGGCCGGTGAGGATGTCCCGGTAGTGCCTCAGACCGACGAACTCCTCGGTGCGCCGGACGAATCCGGATGCGTCCAGGGAGGTGGACTCGGCATGGACGGAGTCGCCGATGGCCGCGATCACCGGATAGCCCACCACCAGGGCGATAACCGTGAGGGTGGGCGAGACCAGGAGAACTGCCAGTGCTCTCCTGGCCTTTCCGATCCCCTTCCTGTACCGCTTCGCGTGCGTGGTGCCGGGACGGGGCAACGGGACCGCCGGGGTGTGTGTCGGGGCCGGGCGAATGGTGCGTGAGGACCCGGGCGTGCCATGAGGATCTGCTAGCGCAGCTGCGACAGGTCGTGCTGCATGTCCCTCAAGGCGTCCTCGGGATCCTGCTGGGAGTTGAGCGCACGATAGGCGTAGGCCTGGATTGCCGCCGTGGCATCTCCGTAGCGCACCAGCCGGGGCCGCGGGACGGAGTGCAGAATCGACTCCTTGAGCACCGGCAGGTAGGGGTACTTCGCGATGAGGTCCGGTTCCTCGTACAACGACGCGTCGGTCGGTGCGTTGGAACTGCGCAGGAGATTCTCGCGCTGGGTGCGCTCGCTGGTGGCATAGGAGATGAAGTCCAGGGCCGTAGCCTTGTTCTTCGCCGAAGCGCTCACCGCGAGGTTGTGGCCTCCGAGTGAGGAGACTCCCGGGCCGTCGAGTCCGGGCAGGGGAGCGACGTTGAACTTGCCGGCGACTTCGGAGGAGCCGTCCCGCTTGTTGGAGAGCGTCCACTGGTACGGCCATTGACGGAGGAAGACCAGTTCGCCGTTCTGGAAGGCCTGCCGCCCCTCTTCCTCCTTGAACGTGATCGCCTTCTTGGGGATGAGCCCGTCGGCGAAGGCACGTGTGAAGAATTCCAGTCCCTTGGCGGCCTCCGGACTGTCCACGTGCGGCTTTCCGTTCTCATCGACGACGGTGCCCTTCGAACTGTCGACCATCTCGGCGAAGTTGACGGTGAGCCCTTCGTACTTGTCGAACTGTCCCGCGTAGCAGGACATGCCCCGCGCTTCGGGCAGCGCCAGGACCTTCGCGCAGATCTGCTCCATCTCGGTCCACGTGCGGGGAGGTTTGGCGCCCACCTTCTCGAGGAGATCGGTGCGGTAGTAGAGCAGGCCCGCGTCGGTGGTCCACGGCATCGCGATCAGGCTGCCTCGGTAGGAGGCGCCCTCCACGGTGGGCCTCAGCATTCCGGAGGTATTGACCCTGTCACGTGGCAGAGGGCTCACCCAGCGATTGGCGGCGAACTCGGAGGTCCACACCACATCCAGACTGAGTACGGTGAACTCGCCGGACTCCAGTCGGGCGTCCTGGATCATGCGACGCCGTTGCTCGTCCGGCGAGTCGGACAGTTCGATCCCGCGTACCCGTTCTTCCGGGTGTTTTCGGTTCCACTGGTCGAGGATTTCGGAGACCACTCCGCTGTTGTCCTTTCCCATCGCCAGAACGATGGGGCCCCGGCCGGTGAAGGACGCAGAGTTCGTACTCTCGTCGTCGTCACTTCCACAGCCCAGAGCCAGCGTTGCGCAGAATACGGTCGTCACGGCCGCCGCTCGTGCCGACGCCTGCCATGTGTGCATGGAAGTTCTCCTCGACGTACTGCACTGATAATGCGTCAGCGGGATTCGGGCTCCGCAGCTCTTCCCTTGGGCTGCGCGGCCCTTGGGGCTGCGCGGCTCTGGGGCGCCTCAAGCATTACTCCATGCGCTCTTCGGCGACCAAGACGGCACGCTGAAGTCAGCGTGACTTCCTCCTCAGTGGAGAACCCCGAGGCGTAGTGAAGAGGTCAGACGCTGACGGATTTCGGGGCCGCCGCCGTGCTGCCGCGCACGACCAGTTCCGGTTCGAAGAGCATCTCTCTGAGGCTCACCGTTTCACCGGCCATCTGCCGCATCAGCAGGGACACCGCGGTCAGTCCGAGTTCGACGAGATTCTGCCGGACCGTGGTGAGCGGAGGGTCCACCGACGGCATGAAGAGGGAATCGTCGTAGCCGATCACGGAGACGTCCTCGGGCACGCGTAGCTTCATACGCCGTGCCCCCCGGATGACGCCGAGCGCAATGACGTCGCTGCCGCAGATGATCCCTGTCACGCCCTGTTCGAGGAGTTCTTCCGCTGCCGTGACGCCGCCCTGGAGTGAATAGGCGGTCTCCACGATCCTTCCCGCGTCTTCGCCTTCACCGATCTGCTCACCCACCGCGGTCCTGAATCCCGCGATCTTACGGGCGGCCGGGATGTGATGGTGATCGCCCACGGCCAAGCCGAGCCGACGGTGCCCGAGGGAGACCAGATGCCGCACGGCTGTGTCGGCCGCCAGGAAATCGTCGCTCGACACACAGGCCATCTGCAGGTCGGACGACACGCCCTGTATCCCGACCACGGGCATCCCGCGCTCCACGAGCCGTGTGTAGTGGTCGTGGTCGGCGCCGCGTACCGAGTGCTGGCAGCACACGAAGACAACACCCGACACGCTGTGATCGAGGAGCATGTTCACGAAATCCTTCTCCTGGATCCCGCTGAGCTCTCCGGTGAACAGGATGGGCGTGATGCCGCGCTGCGCGAGCCGGCTCCCGATGATCGCGGTCAGGCTCGGGAAGACGGGGTTCGTCATCTCAGGGACGACGACACCGGCCAACTGGTTGGCGCGTTTACGCAATTGGGTCGGCCTCTCGAGGCCGAGAACGTCGAGCGCAGTGAGCACGGACTCACGCGTTGCCTCTGCCACCCCGGGCTTGCCGTTCAGCACCCGGCTGACGGTTGCTTCACTGACTCCCGCGAATTCCGCGATCTTCGAGGCTCGGCTGGCCATGCGGTGAGTATGACAGAATTTTGCAGCATTCCGGTAGGCGATCGAGCAGCTTTCTTTCCCAGCGCCCCAGGGCGGACCCCCCGTAAAATCCGCGTGGTTACCCGGCGCACACTCACGGTGTTTCTGCAGAAAGCCTGAATAATTTTGCAGAACCTCTGGACTTTGATGTCGGAGCGTTTCTAGGCTGTTGCTGCAGCGCATAGGTCGACGGCAACGAAAGATCAGGAGACTGACAACGTCGCCAGGGGCCGGGCAGGACACCGTGAGTGGAGAACCCGGCCGTGATCGTTTGCCGGGGGGAGAGCTGGAGCGAAGAGCGCAGCTCGAAACAAGGAAAGTCCCCGATGAAGGCACAAACTGTTGCGGGCTCCGCTCAGCGGGCCCCCGGCACGGGCCCGATAACGCCCCGCACCGGTCCTTCCGTGCGGCGCGTCAGTAGCTGGGTCGCGAACGCCGGCCCGTCCTCGCCCCGCGAGGCCCGTGAGTTCGCCACGCGGCAGGTCGCCGCCTGGAATCTGGACAGTGACGGTGACCTTGAACTCCTGGTGAGCGAATTGGTCACCAACGCCCACCGGCACGCCGAAGGCAGGGTGACGGTCGCGGTGCACCTGGAACTCCGCGCGGCCACGCTCATCGTCTGCATCTGTGACGACGGGCCCGGCATGGCCGCGACCGGCCACTCGTGGGGTGGAGCCCACGAGAACGAGCCCGACCTCCGCACCGGCGGCTACGGACTGATGCTGCTGCAAGAGATGGCACTGAGCACCCGGATCGAGTCCGACAACGGCGGCACCGCGATCTGGTTCGTCCTCCCCCGGCCCCGGGCGAGGGACGGCACCCCGTCCCCCCTCCCGGCCCCGTACCCCGCCGAGCGCGACCGGAACGACCAGTACTGTCCCCGCCCGAGCAGGCACCTCCAGCCCGCAGTCTGCTCCATGTTCTGACGGCCATGTTCTGAAGGCCCATGTTCTGAAGGCCCATGTTCTGAAGGCCCATGTTCTGAAGGCCCATGTTCTGAAGGCCCATGTTCTGAAGGCCCATGTTCTGAAGGCCCATGTTCTGAAGACCCTGCCGCTTCAGGGAACCTCAGCCTCCCTCCCCCCGGAATCCCCGGTGACCGCAAAGGACGGGACCATGCACAGACCGGTCCAGGCGGCGTTGGACCACAGCCCCCTCAGTCTCCTGGCCCTCGACTGGGCCACTGAAGAGGCCGCCCAGCGCCACGTGCCCCTGGAGATCGTGCACGCCCACGCCTGGGCTTCGCCCTCACCGGCCTCCGCTCGGGCGCAGCAGACCCGGAGCCGTACGGAATCGTTCCTCGCCACCGTGATGGACAGGGCTCGGCGTCGCACCCCCGGGGTGGAGATCGGTATGCGCCTGGTGGCCGGCGATCCGCGGCAGGCCGTCATGGACTGTGCGGCCGACGCAGCCATGCTGGTGCTCGGCACGCGCGGCGGCGGCGGATTTCCGGGTCTTCTCGTCGGCTCGACCAGCCTTTACGCGGCGGCCCACGCGCCGTGCCCGGTCGTCGTGGTGCCTTCCCGGCCGGCGCAGCCACGGGACGAGGGCCACGGCGGTGTCATCGTCGGCATCCACGGGCGGGTGCCGAGCGCCAGACTCCTGCGCCTCGCCTTCGAGGCCGCGCTCAGGCAGAAGGCCCCGCTGACGGTGACGCGCGCGTTCCCGTCGCCGAGCGACCCCACCACGGGAACCGGCCTCTTCGCGTTCGGCCACGGGGGCGGCGGTACGAGCGACCTCAGGGAGACCCGCATTCTCACCCGAGCGCTGGAGGGGTGGAGAGAGCAGTACCCCGGGATCGACGTCATCGAGGACCTCACGTCGAAACGACCGGAACACCGCCTGGTGGAACTGTCCGAACACGCCGGTCTCGTAGTCCTCGGGCACCGAAGCCTGTCCTTCGACCCGGTCCGCAGACTCGGAACAGTGACGCAGGCCGTCCTCCGGCATGCCCGATGCCCGGTCGCCGTCGTGCCGTTGAGCCCGACGCCCCCGCGGCAGGCCGACCACGGCGGGCGGCACTAGGGGGCGTATCCAGTTGTGATCAATCTGTGGGCTCCGCTCCCGCAGCGGGGCGGGTTCCTGTAGATCGTCATGCATGACGCAGGTGCAACTTACGGACGTGGAATGGGAGTTCATCGAGCCCTACCTG